>DATKJG010000322.1:0-4875 GCA_035543215.1 Phycisphaerales bacterium
CCATGATCTTCGTTTCGAAATCGAGGCCGCACGACATCCCCAGGTACTCGTGCGTCGGCCGGGCATAGCAATAGATGCAGCCATGCTCGCAGCCACGGTAAGGATTGATGGTCCAATCGAAGCCGATGTCGGGCGAATCGACGACGCGGTTGATGATGGTGCGCGAGTCGTCGTGGAGGATGGTGGTGGGGACCTGCTTGTGCGCGCTGCCGCGCCCTGATTCCTGATCTTCGCCCAGTTGGTCATCGAGATGCTCTCTCAGCACATGCAGGCTGAGTTTCTCGAATCGGTTCTGCGGGTTGAGCGTGGCAGCGCCGCGGCCGCGTGCCGGCAGCGTCGGCGTGGGCGGCAGCGGCATCGGAGGCGGAGCCTTCCTGACACGCACCACTCGCTGCGTTCGCTTCTCGCGCGAAGACCCAAACATTACCCAAACAGTATCGCGCCATGTCGAGCGCGGCAACTGTTCGGATTCGAACCACGAATCAGTGGATGAATACAACCAAAGGGGGGTCACAATCCAGGAGCCATCAAATGCGTGAACGAATTCGGTCCTTGATGTCGGCAGCCACAGTCGTTGGTGTGAGCATCACCCTCGCATCCTGTTCGAGCGAATCCAAATCGACCCCCGCCCCCGGCGATCAGGTCGCGCTGGGAACGATCAACGACCATTGCCCGGTGCTGGGATTCAAGAAGGTCAATCCCGAGGCGCCGGTCGTCGAGTACAAGAGCCATCGCATTGGCTTCTGCTGCGACAAGTGTCCGAAGACCTGGGCCGAATGGTCCGACGAGAAGAAGGACGCATTCGTGGCGCGGCAACTCGACTGATCACGAACGCCGCGAGGGCAAAGCGCGTGCGAGACAGCCGATAAGTGAAAAAACCGGCAGATGGCGCGCCGGAAGGCTCGCGGCCTGGCGTAGTGTGACGTGGGAGAAGCGTCGCCGCGTGTGATCGTCTGAAGCGGGCGACAAGTGGTCGGGCTGGAGACCGTTGTGTCTACCGCAGAAGCCAGTTCATCGCACACCAATTGGGCGCTCATCTACGACGCGACCCATGGCGATCCGGCGCCCGCCAACGAGGCGCTGGAGAAACTGGTCCGCCGCTACTGGCCCGCGGTGTACGCCTACATTCGCAAGGCCGGCCGCGACGTGCACGAAGCCTCGGACCTCACCCAGGGCTTCATCTGCGACGTGATTCTGGGCCGGGCGCTTTTCACGCACGCCGATCCCGAGCGAGGTCGCTTCCGCTCGCTGCTGCTCAGCGCGCTGGCCAACTACCTGCGCGAGCGGCACCGCCACGACACGCGCGGCAAGCGCTCGACGGGCGTCAAGCCCGTGCGCCTGGAGAACGCCGAGGCGGTCGCGAGTTCCACCGCGTGGACCGATTCGCCCGAGCACGCCTTCTGTGCCCAGTGGAACGCCACCATCATCCGCGACGTGCTGGAGCGCGTGCGCGAAGGCTGCCTGCAGGCGGGTCTGGAAGCGCACTGGGAGGTGTTCGAGGCCAGGGTGGTCCGGCCGATGCTGTTCAACGAGCCGCGCACTTCGTATTCGAAACTGGTCGAGCGGCTGGAACTGGCAGGGGCTGCCCAGGCGGCCAACATGATGATCACCGTCAAGCGGCGCTTCGTGCAGGCTCTTGTGCAGGAGATCGGAAGAACCGTCGCGGACCCGATGCAGGTCGAGGACGAACTGCGCGCCCTGGTGCGCGATCTGGAGAGGCAGACATGAGCACGCCGTCATCCCCCAACCGACAAGACGATCGGCCCCTGGCGGCCCCGCCGGAGGCTGATGATCGTCCGCTGGAATTGGAGCCCGACGACGAGGAAGAGCGCACGGGTTACGGCGTCAATTGGAGCCAGCGCGTCTCGCGGAAACTGCACGACGAGCAGGCGCTCAACGCGTCCAGCGCGGCGGACGGCACGAAACACGACGCCGCACACGAAACGGCCATCGAGGCCAATGATGTTTCCATCGCTGACCGCAGCGTCATGGGTGCTGAAGCCGGGCACATGAGCGACATTCTGCGCTGGGCCCTGGACAGTTTGCATGAGCCGGCTATCGCCGCCGCCGACTGGCTGGCCCGCGACATCGATCCCGAGCAGCCGACAGCCACGGCCCTTCTGACCAATCCCAAGATCACGCTCCTGCAGGTCAAGCAGGCCAAGAGCGTGTTCAAGACGATGCGCATCGTGGGTGAGAAGTCGGCGGATCGGCGCGTCGGCGCGCGCATGTACGCCGCGGCCATCGCTGCCGGCCTCGTGCGCCACCATTGCCTGATCAGCCGCCAGACTCCCGATGCCCTCAAGCGCGGCTTCGAGCGACTGCTGGACGACCAGCGCATGCCCCAGCCGCTGCGCGACATGGCGGGCATGGCCATCTGCGCGCTGGATGAAAAGAAGTACACCATCGATGCCAAGGACGAGCCGGCGCACCAGCCTTCACCGCAGCGTCAGCCGTCCGCACCCAAGCGCTCCAACGGCCAGGCCCTCAACGGCCGGGGCCGCCAGCACTGAAGCCTCTGCGCAACGCGGGCAGGGCGTTGCACCATTGTTGGTGCGCGGCTGTATGCTCCCGGCATGGCACCAGCTCCACGCGGAGTTGAGATCGAGCGCAAGTACCTTCTGGATCGAATGCCGTCGATTCCGCTGGGGGCTGAGCGCTGGATCATCGAACAGGGCTATCTCTCCGCCAAACCACCGCAGCGCGATGCCAACTCCCAGCCGCTGACTGCCTCGGACCTGGAGATGGCGTTCGGGCGATTGCGGCGAACGGTGCTGCCCGACGGAGCCGTCGCCTGCACGCACACGGTCAAGGTCGGCAGCGGCATCCAGCGGGCCGAGCGCGAGCGATCCATCAGTGAAAGCGAGTTCAGGCAGCACTGGCCGCGAACGGAGGCTCGCCGGCTGCGCAAGACGCGCTGGCGCGTTCCGCACGGCGGCGTGACGTGGGAGATCGATGACATCGAGAACGGCTGGATCGTGCTGGCCGAGGTGGAACTGGAGACGCCCGATCAGGCCGTCACCCCGCCGCAGTGGCTCGCCTCGCACATCGTGCGCGAGGTGACCGACGATCCGTCGTACACCAACTCGGCGCTGTCGGAGCGCGTGACGAGCGTTTGGTGATGGCTTCTATTTCGAGACATCGCGCTGATCGCCAGCCTTGAGAATCAGGTATGGCTTGGCGGTGTCCTTCGCGGGGTCGACCAGCGCCACGCCGCCAGAGCCGATGACCTCGGCGGCGCTTCCCTTCAGCACCAAGGCCGTGTTCTCGTCGATGACGACGCCCACGGGCCCGGGGTGGGCCGTGAGGTACTTGAGATCCTCTTCCCACGGCACGTAGCCGCGCGCCCCGCTGGCATGCGGCAGGATGGTCGCATTCGGCAGTACCGCCAGACCATCGACGAGCACGCCCCATGGCTTGGGCGTCCATCCCAGGGCGTAGCAGCCCAGCGCGATGGCGCCGGCCGAATCGCCCGCGATCACTCCTCCGCGCGCGAGCAGTGCCTGCAGTTCTCGATTGACCAGTGTCCCGCGATAGGTGTTCTCGAGGATCTTCGCTCCGCCGCCGGGAATCCAGACTCCGCCCGCGGTGCCCAGGACTTTCGCGAATTCCTCCGAGTCCGCCTCTTTGCGATCGCGCGTGTGCAGAATGCTCACCCGATGCGCGCCTTTGGACTCCAGGAGTTTGCACAATTCGTTGGGATCGAACTCCGGGCTTGTTTCGCGCAGCCGCGGAGCCACAGCTTCGTTGGCAGTCGGGATGATGACGATGAGCGCATCAGGCCCGCCGGCGAGCACGATGAGGCGCTTGGCCACCTCGTCGAACGTCGACATCTCGATGTGCCCGCCTTCCAGGATCACCGACCCGGACTTGGGCCACCAGACGGTTTCGTCCGGTGCCCAGGTACTGGCGGGTGCAGCGATCGAAAGAGCAGCAACAATCAGGCCGGCGGCAACTGCAGTGAACCGGCGGTTCGCATGCGTCCGACACGTCATTGTTGATGGGCGCATCATCGTTCCAATCGTAGTGCATAGCGAACTCGATGCTCCGGAGGCTGCTACACTTGCGGCCTCATGGCCAAGACCTTTCGCTGCAGCATCGTCACGCCCGCCGCCGCCGTTCTGGATGACGAGGTGACCTACGCCTCGTTCCCGGCGTGGGACGGCCAGATGGGCATGATGCCCGGGCGCTCGCCGCTGCTGACGCGGCTGGGTGTGGGCACCCTGCGGCTGGATTATCCCGACGGCAACAGCAAGCGATTCCTCATCGATTCGGGCTTCGGGCAGGTGCAGGCGGATGGGCTGACGCTGCTCACCGAGCGGGCTGTGCCGGCGGAAGAGGTCTCGCTGCAGGAGGCCGAGGCGGAGTTGGCCGAGGCCAACTCCAAACTCCTCGCCGTGGGCGCCGACTACGACCTGCCGAAGATCGAGCACGCCCAGCAGTTGGCGTTGGCGAAGAAGGCGATCGCAGGCACCGCCAAGCGCGGTTGATTCCGTCGCGGCATCGAGATTCGCGAATCGAGGTGCAGGAATCGTGCACACGCGCCCAAACCGCCGCGGCTGAAGGTACGATGGCGGTTCCAGCCATGAACGATCCGAACCCATCGTCGTGTCCATCCAGAATCAGTTATGTGATGATTGGGGGATTCCTCGGCGCGGGCAAGACCACGGCGATGCTGCGCCTGGCGTCGTGGCTGCGCAAGCGCGGCCGCTGCGTCGCGCTCATCACCAACGACCAGAGCATCAACCTTGTCGACACCGCGCGCATCGGCGCCGCAGGCCACAAGGTGCGCGAGATCACTGGCGGATGCTTCTGCTGCCGCTTCGATGCCCTGGTCAACGCTTCCGAATCGCTGGCGGCTGAGGCCGAGCCGGA
>DATKJG010000323.1:0-5505 GCA_035543215.1 Phycisphaerales bacterium
CGTACATGTGATCGATGGCCGGGCCAAGAAGCGAACCGTCGAGGCAACCGTCCCCGATCATCCTCGCAGCGCCAGCGCCGCCTTCCTCCGCCGGTTGAAACACGAACGAAATCGGCCGCGGCAGCGTTGTCTGCTTGGCGAGTTTCGCGAGCACGCGCGCCGCGCCGATGAGAATCGTCGTGTGCCCATCGTGCCCGCACGCGTGCATCCTGCCGGTGATGGTCGAGGCGTACGGCAGGCCGGAGGTCTCGAGAATCGGCAGCGCATCCATGTCGGCCCGCAGGCCGATGGCCTTGACGCTGCCGCTTTCATTGCCGTTGGCGGGAATGTGGCCGAACACGCCCGTGCCGCCGGCGAGATTGGGCTTGAACGCGACGCCTGCATTCTTGAGCTCGCGCTGCACGACCTGGCTGGTGCGATGCTCCTCGTAGCCGATCTCCGGATGCGCGTGCAGGTCGCGCCGGATGTTGATCAGATCGGGCAGTTCGCGCGATATGGCCTCGCGCAGCGTGCGGCTGTCGATGGCGGGTGCGGCAGCAAGCGTCGGCATGAACGAATCCTAGTCACGTTCCGACGCGGGGCTGCCGCTATTTCAGTTCCGGCAGGTTGCGGTCCCTGCGGCCCTCGTTCACCATGGCCATCGCGTGCCTCTCGTGGCGGATCAGTTTCGCCAGTTGCGACATGGTGATCCCCAGCAGGCCAGCCGCGCCCGCGACATCGAACTTGCGCGCCACGATCACATCCAGCGCCTCGGCCAGCAGGCTCGGATAGTCCTTGTTGTTGGGGTTGATCGACATTTTCTCACCGGCCCGGCGACGTTCCCACAGTTCGCTGGGCCTGTGACCGCGCGGATGCACAGGCACGCGCACCTGCATCGCGAGGTTGACGCGCAGCCGCTTGATGGCGTTGAGCCGATTCTCGAACTGGCTTCGCCGCTCGCTGGCGAAGCCGTCGATGCCCGTCGGCGTGTGCTTGATGGTGACCGCTGTCTCGACCTTGTTGCGATTCTGCCCACCCGGCCCGCGCGTGCGGCCAAAGGTCACCTCACACTGCTTGAGCAGTTGCTCGGGCTCGAGCGATGCGGGATGAACGTACGGCTGGGACATGGCACAGGATAGCGGCGCCGATGCCCAACCTACGTAAGCGCTGTCTGCGGGTGGGCGCTGAGTGCCAGATCATCAACCTGTCCGCCGACAAGTCTCGCGTATGCCGCGCCGGCGATCATCGCGGCGTTGTCGAGGCAGTACTCCATGCGCGGCAGTCGAAGATCGAGTCCATGCGCCGCCACGAACTCGGTGAGTTCAGCCCGCAGGCGGCTGTTGGCGCTTACGCCGCCACCGACCAGCAGCGCGCGAGCATCGGGATGCTTTTGCCGCGCGCGTTCGAGTTTCTTCATGATGGCGCGCACGGCGGCGCGCTGGAACGAGGCCGCGAGATCGACCTTGCGATCGTCCGTGAGCGATGCGACATCGCGTTCGAAGCGCGCGCCATCGCCGCGCCCGACCGGATGGCCGCGCACCTCGTACAACACCGCCGTCTTCAAACCGCTGAACGAGAAGTCGAGCGAATCGCCGGCCAGGAGCGTGACGGGGAACTCGACGGCTCGGTCATTGCCTCCCTGCGCCAGTCGATCAAGCAGTGGTCCGCCGGGGTAGCCCAGCCCCAGGATGGTTGCGGCCTTGTCGTACGCCTCGCCCATCGCATCGTCGATCGTGCGGCCGCGCAGTTCGATCTCCAGCGGTGAGCGCACGAGGAACAGACTCGTGTGCCCGCCGGAGACCACCAGCCCCAGCGCGGGATACTCGATCGGCGGCGCTTCGAGCAGACCGGCATGCAGGTGTGCGAGCACGTGATCGACGCCGATGATCGGAATCCCGAGCGACCACGCCAGCGATTTCGCCGCGCTCACGCCCACCAGCAGCGAGCCGATCAGGCCCGGACGATGACCGACGGCGATCGCGTCGAGTTCATCGAGCGACAGCCTCGCCTCCGCCATCGCCTCGCGCACCACCGGCAACAATCGCTCCAGATGCGCCCGGCTGGCGATTTCGGGCACCACGCCTGCGTACCGCGCGTGCAGGTCATGCTGGGTAGCGATGACGTTCGACCGGACCGTCGTGCCATCGCGCACGACGGCCGCCGCCGTTTCGTCGCAACTCGTTTCGAGACCAAGGATTAGCACGTCGATTCACTGCACGGGCGTCAACTGCATCGTCTCCAGCGCCACCTCGAGGTCGCCGCCATCGATCTTGTAGGTGCCGATGACGTTGCCGAGTTTGTCCTTGACGGTGAGCGTGCCCTCGCGCAGGTCGATGTCGGTCGGCAGCAGGGGGGGCTTGCCGGTCTTCTCTTCCAGCCCGTGCAGTTCACCGATGCGTTTCTCGATGCTGGAGAGCTGTTCGAGTAGACGGCCGCGCGCTTCCATGGCGCGATGCAGTTCCACGTCGAAGGCAGCGACGGCGGCGTTGTCGCCGCCAACCGCCGGCCACTCGCCATCCTTGACCCGACCGTGCAGCGCATCGATGGCCTTCGCCAGTTGCTCATCCTTGAGGTTTGTGCGCACCCATGCCGCATCGCCACATGGCGGCCGATTGGGATCGACGGCCTTGATGACCTCGAACTCGCGCCGGGCGCGGATCATGTCGATGTAATCCTCATCACTCACCGCGACCACCATGCCCGGATCGGGATCGACACCCCAGACCGTGCTGTCGGAGAGCCGATTGATGTTGCGGCCGTTGGGCAGGTAGTAGAGCGCGGTTGTGAACTTGAGCGTGCCGCGGTTGTAATCGAGTTCGCGTACCTCCTGCACGCTGCCCTTGCCGTACGTGCGCGTGCCGAGAATCTTCGCCCGTCCGTTCTGCTGCAGCGCGCCCGAGACGATCTCGCTCGCTGACGCCGATTGCCCGTTGACGATGACCACCATCGGGAAGTTGGGGAGCGTGTCGGCGGCCTTCGCGCTGAAGACTACTTCCTCGCCCTTGCCGGGGCGCGGACGCATGCTGACCACTGTGCCGCTTTCGAGGAACAGGTCGCTGATATCGACCGCCGTGGTCAGCGAGCCGCCGGGGTTGTCGCGCAGATCAAGGATCAATCCGTTCAGGCCGGCATCCTTGACGTTGTCGAGGGCGCGGCGCAGTTCGCCAGCGGTGTCCTCGTTGAACTGCGTGATGCGGATATAGGAAAGACCCTGCTCGCCGTCAATGCAGTAACTCCAATCCTCGCCCTTACGGAACAGGCCGCGCACGGTACGCGTGACGATGCGACTTCGCATGATCGAGATGTCCTGCTCGACGCCGTCGAGGTGCCGAACCTTGATCTTGACGGGCGTGCCGGGCTCGCCCATGAGCATGTCGATGCACTCCTCCACGGGCTTGTCGAGCGTGGACTTGCCCTCGATCTCGAGGACGACGTCGCCCGCCATGACGCCGGCCTGCAGCGCCGGCGAACCGTCCATGGGCGAGATGATCGTCAGGTAGTGATCGATGATGTTCACTTCGCAGCCGATGCCGACGTACGTGCCGCGCAGATCCTTGTCGAACTCCGCCTTGTCGGCTGGCGGCACATAGACCGTGTACGGATCGCCGATGGTGTCGAGCATGCCCTCGATCATGGCCTCGCGCATCTTCGCGTCATCGACCTTTGACTCGTCGGCGAAGTTCTCGCGCAGCAGGTGGCGGATGTCGATCACCGTGTCGAAGAAGTCGTAATCGCCGGTGCGCTGCGCGATGGCGACAGGCAGTTGCACGAGCAGGCTGCCGACGAGAACGGTGAGCAGAGCCGGAGCTACGATCTTCTTCAAACGCACGGGCAACTCCTTCCGGGGCATGATGGAACGGCAAGATAATATGGCAGCCGCTTGTGCGAGCGGACCGCCTTCGTCGCCAATCAGCGATCATCGCTCGTCTTCTCGCACAGAACGCGCGATGGGTACAATTCGCCTGAAATCCGGCGATGTGATGGGCCAGCGCGCCGACGCACGCCGTGTACGCCCATGAAGGGGGGCACTAGTGACCCAGTCGGCCTGGTTGGCGACTCGGAGAAGGAAAGGCAACGGACATGGTCTTCCAGCGAGATCCTTCGCGGCGTTGCGCGAACGCGTGCTTGTCAGGCGCCCTGATGCTTCTTCTGATGGGCGCGCCGGGGTCGGCCCATGCTCAGTGCCCGCGCTGGCTAGAGAGCGTCGGCGGCACGGTTCCAGACGGCGACGTGTTGTCTCTGACCACGTGGCGTCCGGATCCGCTGTCCACCGTCACCTCCGTCGTGGCCGGCGGCGAATTCATCACCATTGGCGGCGTGCCTGCCCACGGCATCGCCGCATGGGATGGCCGCGGCTGGTCCTCGTTCGGAGCGGGCCTGCCTGCAGGACGCGTTACAGCGTTGACCCACCGGTTGATCACCACACCTCCCGCGCATGATGACCTATGGGCTGCCGACGAGATCGCCCCACTGCAGGTTCGAGTCTTCCGCTGGGATGCGTCCAACAGCTGGTCTCAGGTCGGCGGTGATTTCTTTGGTCCGGTCCGGGCGCTGGCGATATTCGGCAGCGGCTCGACGGTGTATGCCGCCGGAACATTCGGCGGCGTCAATGGCGTGCCTATTGACGGCATCGCCTCGTGGAATGGCAGCACGTGGGTGGAGGTCGGCACGACGTCAACAACACCGGGCTACACATCGCTGACGATTTTCAATAATGAATTGATTGCCGGCAGCATTGCTGTCGGCGCTGGAGGCTTGGCCGGCCAGTACGTAGCGCGCTGGAAGGGCAGCACGTGGACCGCATTTGCCACGGGCCTGCCATTCACCGCCGTCAGGTCCCTAGCCGTGCACAACGGTCAGCTGTACGCGGCCGGCGGCACGTCGAGCAGTGGTGGTGTGTACGTCGCGCAGTGGACTGGCTCGGCGTGGGCCGGACTTCCCACAGTGCCCGGATTGGTAGGCGCACTGAGTTCGAGCGGCGGATTCCTGTATGCCGCATGCACCACCGCCGCCGGCGAGCGACTGATGCGCTGGAATGGCACCGCCTGGTCCGATGCCATTCCGCTGAATGGGCATCGCGTCTGGGCCATGCTCTCGCGATTCGATGGTTTGTGGCTGGCGCGGCAATGCGTCTTCAGCTCGTGCGACGCAGCGATCGCCATCTACGCCAACTCCGTGCTCAACGTGCCGGGCAGCGGTCCGGAGGGGTTCATCAATTCGCTTGCGCTCTTCGACAACGCGGTGGTCGCCGTCGGCGATGTGCGCGTCAGCGCCGATGTCACCGCACCTCGGGCCAGCGTGGCGAAATGGACCGGCACGACGTGGCAAACCCTTCTGAGCCCCGCGTTTGGCGAAGACGGGGACTACGTCACGGCCGGCGTCTACCAAGGCAGTCTCCTCGAGAGCGCGACGATGACTTCAACCGACGGGGAGTTGCGGCGACGCAACCCCGGCCCGGGTGCGACATGGCAGACGATTGCCTCGCTCAGTAACAGCACCGGCGCGCCGCGTATGCGCGCCTACGCG
>DATKJG010000324.1:0-7146 GCA_035543215.1 Phycisphaerales bacterium
CCATACTTCGCCCATCCCGTGCGCGTCGCGATGACGATCGCGCAGGTCTTTGGCTTCGATGATGAGAAGGTGCTCGCCGCCGCGCTGCTGCACGACACGATCGAAGACACCGGAGCCGACTATGACGAGATCCTCGAGCAGTTCGGCCGCGAGGTGGCCGACTACGTCGCCGTGATGACCAAGGACATGCGACTGGAGGAATCGAAGCGCGAGAAGGCGTACTTCGCGCAACTGGCGACGGGGCCCTGGCAGGGGCGACTGATCAAACTCGCCGACACCTACGACAACCTGCACAACGCCCAGCATCCTGCGACGCGGAAGAAGCAGTTGGGCAAGGTCAAACATGCGCTGGCGATCACGGCCAGGGACGCCAGACTTGCCAAGGCGCGGCAGGCGCTTCAAGAACTCGCGCGGAAAATGGCGAAGCGCGTGTAATTACGCGTATCTGCACATCTGTGCCAATTGCAGCTCTACTTCTCAAGAGGGAATCCGCCGTCCGCGCCGGTGTCGTATTGTGAGTGCTGCCATGCTGAAGCTCACGCTCCTTGCTGCCTTGCTGTGGTCCGCCTCGTGCGCTGTTCAGGCGCCATCGCAGGGACCCAGCCAGCCTCCTGCGAGCGCGCCCGCTGCGAATCCGCCTGAGCAGCCGCCCGCCGCACAACCTCCTCTAGCAGGGGGCGGCGCCGCCGCCATCGATCCTGACATCGATGCCCTGCTCACACGCCTCGAAGCCAGCGCCAAGGACCTGACTTCCTTCGCCGCGACGATCACCTATGAAAAGGAAGAGGCGCTGCTGGCCCGCACCGAGACGCGCACCGGCGAGATCATCTATCGCATCGACGGCGAGAAGAAGGCCTTCGCAGTGCTCTTCGACAACCGCATCATCAAGAACCGCCTCGAGAACCGTCTTTACCACTATGTCTTCGACGGCCGCTGGCTGGCCGAGATCGATCACGAGAATAAGCAGTTCATCAAGCGCGAGATCGTGCCGCCCGGAAAGGTGCTCGATCCGCTCAAACTCGGCGAGGGGCCGTTCCCGTTGCCCATCGGCCAGGCCAAGGTCGATGTGCTGGCACGCTTCGATGTCGCCAGGATCGACGTGCCGAAGGACGGACTTCTCAAGAGCCTGCAGAACGTCGATGGCCTGCTGCTGACGCCCAGGCCGAATGTGCCCGAAGCCCGCGACTACCAGCGCGTCGAGATCTTCTACGACCGGGCCACCTCGCTGCCGGTGGGCATCAACGCCGTCGAGACCAACGACGATCGCAAGACCGTGAAACTCACGGACCTGCGGCGCAACCCGGCGATGGACGAGGCGATGCTCAAGAAACTCGACATTGCCGAGCCCGATGCGCGGACATGGCGCATCGACATACGGCCGTGGAAATCTGACGAGTAGAACCGATCCGGGCTGTTGCACCTACGATGTGGCACGGAGGTCCGTCATGCACGGAAGCGTTTCCTCTTCCATTCGCGCTGTGCGTCGTTCGATCGCTGCTTTGTGCCTGATCGCGCTTGGCCTCGCGTATGCCGCGAGCACCGCGCGGGCCCAGCAGCCCGGCCGCGAGGACATGCCGCTGGTGCCAGAGGGGTTCGTGCTCGATCAGGCCGCATCGAGCGCCATCGCCGCGGCGTGGCTGACCGATGACGAGCGCAGCACGATGCGCGTCTTTCACGGCGTGTGGGATGAGCGCGATCTTCGCACTCCCGCGCTGCGGGCCGCTGCCGCGCTCAATGCGTGGCGCTTTGATGATCCCGCGCTGGGAGATCCCGCTGCGCCCATCGAGGATCGCGCTGAGGCGAGAATGCTCGCGGGCGATCTGCCCGAGGCGCTGGCGCTGCTGGATGAAGGTCAGGCGCGCTCGAACCGTGCGACGCGACTCCGGGCGGAGATTCTTGAAGGTCTCGGCCGCCTGAATGACGCCGCCGCGGCCGTGACACCGCTGGTCGAGAAACTCACGACGCAGCGCGCGGGCGATGCGCCTGATCTGGTCGAAGGCGTGCGCGCGATGATCGTGCGGGCCCGCGTGCAGGGCCAGCCGTCCCGCGACTTCCAGACCATGATGGGCTTGCTGGGGCGGGCCCGCAATGAACTCGACCGCTTCTACTGGCCGTCAAGCATGACCGAGGCACGGCTGCTGCGCGACAAGGACAACTTCGGCGAGGCCGTTGCCGCTCTGCACGATGCGCTCTCACTCAATCCGCGCTGCGCTGATGCGTGGTACGAACTCGGTCGGGTAGCACTGGAGCGATTCGACTTCGCCTCCTCCTCGACCGCGGCGGCGGCCCTGCGCCGCCTCAATCCGCAGCATCCGCTGGCCGCGCTTCTGGAGGTTGAGGCAGCCCTGATTCAGGATGATCCCGAGACGGCCAACCAGATTCTGACTCCCGTGCTCGAGCGCTTGCCGCGACTTCGTGGCGCGCTCGCGCTGCAGGCTGCCGCCACTGCACTTTTCTACGACGACGCGAAGACGCGCGCGGCGCTGGCGCGCTTCGATGCCCTTTCGCCCGGCAGCCCGGTCGCGCACTACGTCGTTGGCCGGCATCTTTCGCTCAATCGCCAGTATGAAATGGCCGCCGACGCGCTGGAGGAAGCCATTCGCCGCGCTCCTTCCTGGCCGCAGCCGCAAATCGAACTGGGGCTGATGGAGATGCAATCGGGGCGCGATGACCGTGCGCTCAAGGCGCTGCAGTCGGTGGCGACGCTTGACCCATTCAACAAGCGGGCCGCCAACAGCCTGTTCCTCCTCGAGCAGTTGACGAACTATCGCCAACTGGAGTCCGAGCACTTCATCATCCGCTACCAGCCTGGCGTGGACGAGGTGATGGCCGCATCCATGGCCGGCCCGCTGGAGCGTCTGCATTCGATCGTCTCGACGCGCTTCAACTACACGCCCAGGCAGAAGACGCTGATCGAGGTGCATCCCAATCACGAGCGTTTCGCGGTACGCATCACGGGCATGCCGTTCGTGCACACGATCGCCGCATGCACGGGGCCGGTGATCGCGATGGAAGTGCCGCGCGAGGGCCCGCCCAGCCAGCACCAGGGGCCGTTCGACTGGCCTCGCGTCATTCAGCACGAGTACACGCACACCATCACGCTCGGGCAGACGCACAACCGCATCCCGCACTGGCTGACCGAAGCCGCCGCCGTGAGCATGGAGCAGCGGCCGCGCGCCTACACCACGTGCCTGATGCTTGCTGCCGCGCTTGAAAGCGGGACATTGTTCAGCCTCGACGAAATTAAGTGGGCGTTCGTGCGGCCGCGCCGGCCCAACGACCGCTCGCAGGCCTACGCCCAGGGCCATTGGATGGTCGAGTTCATGAACGAGCGCTTCGGCGAATCGGCCCTCGTCCGCCTGCTCGAACGTTACTCCGAAGGCGAGCGCGAGCAGCAGGCGATTCCCTCAGCCCTTGGCATCAGCCGCGAAGAGTTCTTCAACGACTTCCTCTCGTGGGCGAAAGTGCAGGTGACTGCGTGGGGGCTCGACGCCAAGCCGACGCTGCAGGAGCTGACCGACGAGATTCGGAACAACGACGCCGAACTCGGCGCGGCGATGAAGGCCTCGCGCCAGGCCCGCGCGGAGATGCTGGTCAAGCGCCTCGGCGGCCAGGTCGGCCGTCCGGCCAGCCGCCCGAACAAGCCGCCGGCTGCTGATGGTGAGGAAGATGGCCATCGCGCGCGCCGCATCGATGACATCGGCCTGACCGCCGCCGACTGGCCCGACGTCATTCGTCCGCCCGTGCAGATCACCGACGACCAGTTGATGAAGTGGCTGGAGAAGTACCCCGATCATCCGGACCTGATCGAACTGCAGGTTCGAAGGCGGCTGGAGCACACTGAGATCGGGCCGGAGACGGCGAAGGATGCGGCGCTCATCGCGCTGCTGCACCGTTACCTGGAATTGCGTCCGGTCGATCCGTTTGCGCACAAGAAACTGGCGGCGATCTGGCTGGCCAGCGACACGCCGCAGCGCGCCATCGAGCACCTCGAGGCGATCGATCTGATTGAGGAGCACTCGCCGGTATTCGCGCTGGAACTGGCCCGGCTCTACCGCGCGGAGAAGCAGCCGCAGAAGGCGCTTGAGAAGGTGACGCGGGCCCTGCAAATCAATCCCTACAACGCGCCCAACCGCGAACTGGCGGCGGCCATCGCCATCGAGGCCGCCAACCTGCCCGCGGCCCGCGACCAGATCTTCGCGCTCACGCTGCTGGAGCCCGACCGGCCGCAGCATCGCAAGCGCCTGGAGGCGATCGAAAAACTCATCGCCGATCGTGGTTAGGCGCCGGCTTGCGTTTCGGCCACGACTTGCGATTCGGATCGAATTTGTGCCCATCCGGGGTGCGGATGTTGTTCTCCGTCACAAACGCGCGAAGGGTATCGATCGTCTCGAACAGACGCGGCCAGTCCTCGGACCAGATCGTGAGATCGAACTTGCGGAACGTACCGTCGGTCTGCGGTACGCCTTCGACGATCTTGATGCACGGGTTGCCGTTCGACGCCTTGCGGATTTGCAGCGCGTATTTGCGGTTGCCGACGGAATCAAACGCCCAGGTCTTGATGACCTCCTGCTGCGGCGGCTTGCCAGCCCCGCCTCCACCCTTTCCCGTGGCGGTGCGCGGCCGGTATGGCGCGCTGCGGCTGCGCGAGTTGGAGGATGGTGACGATGGGGCCGTAGGTTGAACGATTTCGTTGGTGGCGATGGTCATGAGGACCTCCTTGGGATGGGCGATGCCGAGTCAAAGCGGCTCGGTGATATTCGGTATTTGTTCAGTATCAAACATATACCGAACAAACGACTCTGGTCAATCGCCCACCGGCGGTCCACCGGCATTCTCCCGATGCGCACACAGGTCCTCCAACTCACGTGTAACAGGCTGTCATTGCACGAGTTGTAGCGTTCAATGCCTCGATGATTCGTAACCGTTTCCAGATCCTTCTTGATCTCGCTGGGAACCCGAGGCATCCTAGTTCAATAGAGAGAATTGTCGGGACGTGGCCGGGGCTGCGCCCAACCGCTTGGGTCGCACAGGCGGTGCAACAGCGCACGGGTGGGTGGAATGGCCGCACGCCGAGGAGGTCAAGCATGTGCACTGCGCTGGATCTGATTCGCGAGAAGCGGGGGACCATCGCCGCGCTGCCGCCGAGCGCCAGCGTCTTTCAGGCCGCCGAGCTGATGAACGATCGCCGCATCGGCAGCGTGCTGGTGATGGTTGGCGCGCACCTCGTGGGCATCTTCACCGAGCGCGATTTGCTGCGTCGCGTCGTTGTCACCGATGGCGACCCGCACAGCACCACGCTTGATGAGGTCATGACCACGCCCATCGCTTGCGCCCAGCCGCACACGACGCTCGAGGAGATGCGGCTGGTGGTTCGCAACCGTCGCATTCGCCACCTGCCGGTGGTGGACGCCTGCGGACACGTGCTGGGTGTGGTATCCATCGGCGACCTGAACCGGGCCGAGCACGCCGCCCAGGAGCAGACGATCCACTATCTCGAGCGGTACATGTCGATCGCGTGAGCGCAGATTGACCATTGATGAGCATCACTCGTGACCCGCTTCGCGCCGGCCTGCCTTCCTTTCTGAGGTGATTCGTTTCGCCTGCAGCCTTCGCTCCTTCGAGGCGCGCGAGGGCCTGGTCTTCCTTCGCGTGCGGGGCACGATCAGGGCCTTGGCGATGAGTTCGCGCAGCCGCTGCAGGCAGGCTTCGCGATTGTCGCGCTGCGAGCGGTATTCCCCTGCGTGCAGCACGATCTCGTCATCGCGCGTCAGGCGTTTGCCCGCGAATTGACGCAGGCGATTGGCCGCGGCTTCGTCGAGACCCAGCAGATCCGTCACGGCAATTCGCAATTCCGCCCGCGTGGAGACCTTGTTGACGTTCTGCCCGCCGGGCCCTGAGCCGCGCGCGAAGGAGAATCGCAGAGCCCCGGGCGCAGCGCGCACGCCGGGCGCCAGCATTCCGTCGGATTCAGCATCGAGTTCGGATTCGGGCGTTCGCATCGAGTTCAAGAGGTAACGGTAAAGCCGCCTGCCTGCTCCTGTCGTGGTGTGTGCCGCTGCGATTCGTGGCGAGCGTGCGGCGTTGACGATACCCTCTCCGGCCACCATGTCCATGACATTGGCAGTTCTCGGCTCGCTCGCCGCCGCCGCGCTTGCGCAAGCGCCGGCGATCGCGCCCGCGCCTGCCAGCAACATCGCCGCCGCGATGCAGGCGGTCGATGACGCCGATGCCGCCGGACTCACCTTCCGCTTCACGCCCGGCGCGTGGCTGGCGCGGCTGGGCGGCACATCGAAATTGGGAAACCTTTCCGCCGCTGACGAGATCAACCTCGAAACCGAGTTCGACCTCGATGATCGCGAGACAAGTCCCAACTTCGAGATGGCGATCATCAAGAATCAGCGCTGGCAGATCGACGTCAGCGCCTTCGATTTCTCGACCGAGACCACCGGCACGCTGGCCTTCAGCGGCGCCTTCGGCGACGTGGCATTCAGCCCCGGAGACGCCTACGAGGCCTCTCTCGACATGACCAGCGTCGCGCTGAGCGTGTCATTCTGGCAGTGGGATCTCATCGACTCGGCCGAGCGCGGCGGCAGCGTCGACTTGGAAATGGCCGGGGGAGCAGGCGTGCGCTGGCTCAGCGTTGAGCAATCGCTCAGCCTGCCCGGCACAGGCGCTGCTGCCACTGGCGATGGCGAGTGGCTGATTCCCGAACTGATTTTCCAGGTCGACTTCCAATATCGACTGCCATCGTCGTTCCCGATCCTCGACACCTACGAGGTGCTCGCGCTGGCCAGTATCGGGCCCGCCATCGGCGGCGACGGCGGCACAGTCGCCACGCTCCGCGCCGGCATGCGTTTCTGGCTCGCCAGCCAGTTCAGCGTCGATTTCGGCTACCGCCTGCTGGAATGCAGCGTCGAAAGCGACGAGTTCGAGTTCACCGGAGGCTTGCAGGGACTGTTCCTCTCTGGCACGATTCGTTTCTGACGTTGCGGGCACTCGATGAGGCCTGCAAGAATTGCTCGCAGGTCAGAATGAACCAGTCGCCCTCGCGCCGCCGAAATGAAATCGGCAGCCGGCCCCGACCGAACAACATTGCCGCGCCGGCCGTTGATGCAAGGCCCCGGCACAAGTGATCGCGCCGGC
>DATKJG010000325.1:0-7160 GCA_035543215.1 Phycisphaerales bacterium
GCGGACAGCCCGCATGGTGGCGTCGCCCCGGCCATCCCGCGCGTGCAGCAGGTCGCCCAGCACGATCAACCGTTCGCAGCGCGTCTGCTGCACGATGTGTGTCAGTCGCGCCAGGTCCTGCGATGTCGTCGCCTCCGGCACGGGCACGCCGCGGGCGCGGAAGGCGGCCGACTTGCCGAAGTGCACATCGGCGACGATCGCCGCACGCTGCGCCGGCCAAGAGAGGGCTTTCTCGGCGAGCAGCCCCCACTGCTGATTCATCCATTCGATCGTGAGCACGTCAGCATCCTTGCAGGAAGATTCACCACGGAGATCACGGAGAGACACGCAGAGGAGCAATTGGCCGAGCATGACAGCCTACCCATGTTTGATACGGCTTGTCCCGGCGACTCTCTTGCGATTTCGCGATTTCGATCCTCTTGTACTCTTCCGTGCGTCGCCGTGATCTCCGCGGTGAATTCTCGTCTCGCCGACCTCCGCCGACGCCGCCGCCTCGAGTTCCACCACCATCCGGTGCACGCGGGCGCTCCAGCTCTCGCTGGTGACCGATTGCGTGCGCAGGCTCTCGGCCCAGAGCGGGAAGCTCAGCGGCGTGAGGTGCTCGGTATGCACGATCACCAGCCGGCTGCGCTCGATACGCTCGAGCGTGCGGCGCATGCGCGCCACTTCGAGTTCGCGATCGAGCACCTCGCGCCGCGCTTGATCCAGCAGCAGGTTGCCCGGATCGAACTGCGTGAAGACCTCGTAGAACAAGCTGCTGGAGGCCTGCAACTGCCGCACGGACTTCGGCTGGCCGGGGAAGCCGGGAAAGAGCAGGCCGGCGATGCGCGCGACCTCGCGGAACTGCCGCTGGGCCAAGGCGCTGGTGTTGACGCACGCGAGCAGGTCCTCGACGAGGCGATCGGTCGAGAGGATCTCGCGCAACAGTTCTTCATCGACGTGCAGATGCTTGGGCGTCTGGAGTTCGAAGCCATAGTCGTTGCCGGTGACCTGCACGCTGCGCGGCTCGCGCTGCGTGACGCGATGAGCCACCAGCGCGCACAGGCCCTCGTTGACCAGCCGGCCTTCGAACGAGAAGACGTACAGATGATGGCCCTCGCGCGTGCGCGTGGCTTCGATCAGCGTTTCATCCGGTGCGGGGATGCGTGACCAGCGCGCCTGCACGTCCAGCAGCGGCCGGACCAGTTGCATCTCGATCGAATCGAACACCCCGCGTCGCGCTTCGTCGAACTTGCGGCGAATGGCGTCGGACAGCAGCGTCGAGAGCGGCGCCTTCGCGCCCCCCCAGCGCGTGATCAGCCCCGAGGTCTGTTTCGCGGGCCTGACGAACGCCGTCATGTTGTGCGTGCGCAGCAGCTCCAGCACCCGCCCGGCGAAGACGAAACGATCGCCCGGCCGCAGGCGCGAGATGAAGCCCTCCTCGATCGTGCCCAGCGTCGAACCGTTGGCGAACGCGACCTTCATGGCGCTGTCGGAAGTGATCGTGCCGATCGACATGCGATGCATGCGCTCGATGGCCTTACTGGAGACGGCGTAGCGATCGCTCGCTTCATCGCGCAGGATGCGGCTGTACTGGGGATAGGCGGTGAGCGCGGTACCGCCTCGTTCGACGAAATCAACGCACCATTGCCACTCGCGATCGCTGAGGTGCGCAAAGGCGTGCGTCATGCGCACTTCATCCTTGAGTTGATCGGCGACGAAGCCGTCGCCAGAGGCGAGCGTGACCATGTGCTGCACCAGCACATCGAGCGGGCGATCCACGGGGTCACGTGATTCGACCTGCACGCTCTCCCTGCCCTTCCCGGAGGGCGAGGAGGGTGCAGCGCCCGCAGCCTCTCGGGCCGCCGCGAACTCGATCATCTCAAGCGCCATCGTCGGCACGCCGATGATCGTGCTCTTTGCGCCAGGCTGGTGGCCGCTGCGCCCGGCCCGCTGCATCATCCGCGCGATGCCCTTGGGACTCCCGATCTGCAGCACCTGATCGACCGGCGAGAAATCCACGCCCAGGTCGAGACTCGATGTGCATACCACGCACTTCACGCGACCATCGCGCAGCAATTGTTCGACCTGCTGGCGGATGTCGCGATCGAGCGAACCGTGGTGCAGCGCGACCTGGCCGATGAGATCGGGCCGGGCCTTGAGAATCGCCTGGAACCAGATCTCGGCTGCCGAGCGCACGTTGGTGAAGATCAGCGTCGTGCGGGCCCGCTCGACAGCGGCGATCACGCGATCGAGCAGTCGCAAACCGATGTGGCCGGACCAGGGGAAGCGCTCGATGTCATCGGGCAGGATCGTCTCGACGACGATCTCCTTGGGCGCATCGCCGCGGATCAGAACCGCCTCTGACTGTGCGAGAGGGCTGGGGTGAGCGTGGCCGCGCCTTGGATGGCTGTCTCCAAGCAGCACCCGCATCGCCTGCTCGGTGTTGCCCAGCGTCGCCGACAAGCCCCACGTCCGCATCGTTTGGGGGGCCGAGAGCGTGCGCAGATGCGCGAGGGCAAGTTCGGTCTGCACGCCGCGCTTCGTCGACAGCAGTTCATGCCACTCATCGACGATGGCGCAGCGAAGATTGCGGAAGAGTTCGCTTGCGCCGGGATAGGAGAGCAGCACGCTCAGCGATTCGGGTGTGGTGATCAGAGCCTCGGGCGGCTTCTGCCTCTGTCTGAGCCGGACGGACGAGGCTGTATCGCCGTGACGGAGTTCGACGCGCCACGGGATGTTCAGCCCATCGACCGCGGCGCGGAGGTTGCGCAGCGTGTCGTTGGCGAGGGCGCGCAGTGGCGTGATCCAGAGGACGCGCAACCCCCCACTCCCAGCGCGAGAGCCGTGCGCGAGTTCCTCCGCCAGCGGCCCGAGCCATACCGCGAGCGTCTTGCCCATGCCGGTCGGCGCGTGCACCAGCCCGCTGCGGCCTTCGAGGTACGCGCGCCACGTCTCGCGCTGAAACTCGAACGGCGTCCAGCGGTTCGATGCGAACCAGTCTTCGATTGGTTGCGGGGGAGTCACCACTGAGGTTACGGAGAGCACTGAGATCGAGTGGAGAGAGCGCCGGCCGTGGCAACTCTATCCGCGCTTCGCTCGATCTCCTTGGCCTTCTTGTCTTCCTCCGTGTTCTCCGTGGTGGGTGCCCGTGTGCGAAGCCAGCAGGGCCCGCACAGTTTCAAGCGTGTCCGCCTCCTCCGGTCTCTTGTCCGTTCGCCAGCGATGCATGCGCGGGAAGCGCAGCGCGATCTTGGCCTTGTGCCGATCAGATTCGGCGATGCCTTCGAACGCGAGTTCGAAAACCAGTTCCGGCTTGACAATGCGCACCGGCCCGGCTTTCGACAGCGTGTTGGCCTTGATGAACCGATCGACCTGCCTGATCTCGTCATCCGTCAGGCCCGAATACGCCTTGGCGACCGGAACCAGTTCCCTGCCTTCAGCTCCGTCATCCCACACGCCGAAGGTGTAGTCGGTGAACAGGCCCGAGCGCCGGCCGCTGCCGCCCTGGGCATAGATCAGCACCGCATCGATCGTGTACGGATCGATCTTCCACTTCCACCAGTCGCCTTTCCTGCGTCCGACTTCGTAGGCGCTGTCGCAGCGCTTGAGCATCACGCCTTCGACGTGGCGCTGCCGTGATTCGGCCCGAAATGACGCCAGTTGATCCCACGATTCGACAGCGACCAATGGCGAGATGCGAATGGCCTGCCGCGCCGCTTCCGGCAACTGATCGAGCAGCGTCTGCAGCAACGCGCGTCGCTCTCCCAGCGGCCGCGTTCGCACATCCTCGCCGCCCGATTCGAGCACATCGAACACGATGAACGTCACCGCCACGTCGGGAAACAAGGACGCTTCGACGACCTTGCGATTGATTCGCCGCTGCAGCAGGGCAAACGGCGAAGGATGGCCTTTCTCATCCCATGCGACGATCTCGCCATCGAGCACGGTTCCCTCGGGCAGGTGCATCACAGCTTCGACGATTTCGGGGAAGGCACGCGTGATGACCTCCTCGCCGCGCGACCAGAGCATGCACTGGCCCGCGCGGCGGATGACCTGGGCGCGGAAGCCGTCGTACTTCCACTCGATCTGCCAGCCCCCCACTTCTCCAAGTTGGGACGGATCGCCCTCGATCGGATACCCGAGCAGGAACGGATAGGGCTGCGCCGGATCAGCCGCGTGCGCCCCGCCCGCCACCCCCGGCGCCGCATGCGTCTTGTCAACGAGCCCGCCGAAGGCCTCGGCCGTCGGCTCCCAGTTTCCGGCAAATCGATGGGTCATGACCGCGGGTGAGACGCCTGCGACCTCAGCCAGGGCCTTGATGATGGATGTCTGCGCCACGCCTACGCGGAAGCCCCCGGTGAGAAGTTTGTTGAATACCAGGCGCTGGCTGCGCGTCATCAGGCTCCAACTCTCGCGAACGAAATCACGTTGTCGCGCGGGATCAGCGATCGTGCGCAGCGGCAGCAGCCGCTTCGCCACCACTTCATGCAGCGGCTCGTCCAGCGCCCGAGCCGGCTCGCGCGGATAGAGCAACGACATCATCTCGGCGCTGTCGCCCACAGCCTCGTAGGATGCGCCGACGAGCCATTCCGGAAGGTTCGTCTCAGCGCGGATGGCCTCATCCAGCACGCGCCAGTTGGTCAGGCGCTTGAGCTTGCGGCCGCTGAGAAAGTACAGGCCCCACGCGGCCTCCTGTGGCGGGGCCGAGCGGAAGTACCGAACCATCGCCTCCAGTTTCACGCTCGAACGCGTCGTGCGGTCCATCTCGATGAACAGTTCCGTGAATCTCCTCATGAGGATTCACCGCCGAGATCACGGTCCAGCAATCCCTTCTCCGTGCTCTCCGGCCCGTCAGTCTCCGCGGTGATTCCTTCCTCCCCCGCATCGCTGAAGCGGGTCTTGATCACGAACGCGTCGTACTCGAGTTCCTGCAGGCGGCGTGCGAAGACATCCGTGAAGCCGTGCGTGACGCCGATGCGATGCGCGCCCGTCGCGTTGACCGTCGCGAGCAGGCCGTTCCAGTCCGCGTGATCGGACAGCACGAAGCCGCGATCGACGTTGGATCGCCGGCGGTTGCCGCGCACCTGCATCCAGCCGGAGGCGACGGCCGATGACTGCTCGCCGAACTTGCGCAGCCACGGGTTGTTCTGAGCTGAAGGCGGAGCGACCACGAGCGCGCCCCCACTGCCTCTGAACTTCTTGACGTTGTCAGCGTCGGCGGGCAACACCGCCGGCAGGCTCACCCCCGCGGCGCGGTAGGCCTCGACGATGCGCAGGATCGCGCCGTGCGCCAGGATCGGCCCGATCGACGCATCGATCCCGGCGATCAATCGCTGCGCCTTGCCAAGCGCGTAGGCAAAGATGATGCTCGTAGCGCCCGCATCGCGATTGCCGCCCCACCACTGGTTGATCTCGTCAAAGGTCTCCTGCGGCGGGGCCCAGCGATAGATGGGCAGGCCGAAGGTCGATTCGGTGATGAACGTGTCACAAGCCAGCGGCTCGAAGGCGGCGCAGGTCGGATCGGCATCGATCTTGTAGTCGCCGCTGGCAACGGTCACGCGGCCGCTGGGGGGATGTTCGACGCGTACCTGCGCCGCGCCGAGGAGGTGTCCTGCCGGATGCAGGCTGACGCGCACGCCATTGATGTCGATCGATTCGCCGTAGGCGACGGTCTGGATATTCGCGTCCGTGCCAAGTCGCAGCCGCAGCACACCCGCGCCGGACTGCTCGCACAGGTACGAGACGCTACCGATGCGCGCGTGGTCGCTGTGGGCATGGGTGATGACCGCGCGCTCGACGGGCATCCACGGATCGATGTGGAAGCCGCCCGCCTCGCAATACAAGCCTGCGTCGGTTGGCTGAATCAGGTCAGGCAATCAAATCACCCAGGTGCGTGAAGCCGGCGGCGTCTTCGCCGCCGCGGACCACCGCAGACGATAGCGCGGTTATCGCACGCGCCCGTCTGGCCGCGACGTGGGCGCCGCGGGCTAAACTCCCGGCCTCGTGCAGAACCAGCGCATCGTCATCACCCGTCCGATTCCCGGCCCACCCGAAGCGCGATTGCGGGCTGCGGCCTTCGACAACATCTGGGTGAATCCCGTCGATGAGCGTTTGTCGCGGCCGGCATTGCTCGAAGCCGTTCGCGGCGCGGTGGCGGTGCTGGCCACGCCCGCCGACACGCTGATCAATCACGAGTTCTTCGACGCTGCCGGCCCGCAACTCTCGATTGTCTCCAACTACGCGGTGGGCGTGGACAACATCGACCTTGCCGAGGCGAAGCGCCGCGGACTGGTCATCGGCCACACGCCCAACGCCGTGACCGAGCCGACCGCCGACATCGCCTGGCTGCTGCTGCTGGGAGCGGCCAAGCGGGCCTTCGAGGGCCAGACGCTGGTGCGCTCGGGCACGTGGAAGGGCGTCGCGCCGCACCAGTTGCTCGGCACGCGGGTGCATCGCAAGACGCTGCTGATCGTCGGCGCCGGACGCATCGGCCTGGCAACGGCCCGGCGCTCGATCGGCTTCGAGATGCCGCTCTTGTACGTGGCCCGCTCGCAGCATCCGGAGTTCGAGTCGCCGCCGTTCAACGCGCGGCGCGTCGCGCTTGAGGGCGGCCTGCGGCAGGCGGATTTCATCTCGATCCACACTCCCCTGAGCGCGGAGACGCGGCATCTGATCAATCGCCAGCGCCTGGCGCTGATGAAGCCGACCGCGATTCTGATCAATACCTCGCGCGGCGGCGTGATCGATGAATCTGCCCTCGTCGAGGCGTTGCGCGAGAAGCGATTGGCAGCCGCCGGGCTGGACGTGTACGAGCGCGAGCCGCACCTCGCGTCGGGTCTGGCGGATTTGCCCAACACGTACCTGCTGCCGCACCTGGGAAGCGCGACGGTGGAGGATCGCGTGTGGATGTCGAACATCGCCGCCGACAACATCATCGCGCACCTGCGCGGCGAGCCGCTGCCGCATCAATATCCCATCTAGCCCACGGGCTTTCGCCCTGAAACGCGTCACGCGGGCAGGCCCGGGGCTCTGGAGCGCCGTTACAATCACCTCATGCAGATCTACATCGACACCGCGAATCTGGACGAGATCAGGCAGGCCAACGATCTGGGAATCCTCGATGGCGTCACGACTAATCCCAGCCTCGTGGCCAAGGAAGGCGCGGACTTTCACACGCG
>DATKJG010000326.1:0-8547 GCA_035543215.1 Phycisphaerales bacterium
CCATCCTCAACCTCGAAGTGCCGCTGATCGTCACCATCGGCGCGTGTGAGATGCCGCTGCGCGATGTCCTGAATCTCGCGCCGGGCTCCGTCCTGGAGCTTTCGAAGTCGGCGGGCGATGAACTCGATGTGTCGGTAGGCAACATGCCCATCGGCGCTGGCCGAGCGGTCAGGGTCGGCGACCATCTCGGCGTGCGCATCACGCACGTCGGCGACATGCCGGCGCGCCTCGACCTCGCGCGCACGACGCCGCGCGCTGCGACGATCATCGATCCGGCCCCGATCGATGCCCGCGATCACGATTGCTCTACACTGTCGGCATGAGCAGACCGGTGGTGTTGATCATCCGCGATGGCTGGGGCGCCAACCCGCATCCGGAGCATGATGCGTTCAACGCGGTGAAACTTGCCCGCACGCCCGTCGCCGATCAACTCATGCGCGAGTGGCCGACGACGCTCGTGATCACCTGCGGCGAGGATGTGGGCCTGCCCGCCGGCACAATGGGCAACAGCGAGGTTGGACATCAGAACATCGGGGCGGGGCGCATCGTCGATCAGGAACTTATGCGCATCACGCGGGCCATCCGCGATGGCTCGTTCTTCACGCGGACGGCGTTTCTCCAGGCGATCGCCCACGCTCGGGCCAACAACACCAACCTGCATCTTCTGGGATTGCTGTCCGACGGCCACGTGCACAGCGACATCGAACACCTCTACGCGCTGCTTGATGTCGCGCAGCGCGAGAAGTTTCCCGGCGATCGCGTGTTCATTCACGCGATCACCGACGGCCGCGACGTCGGGCCGACGACCGGCATCGGCTACATCAAGGCCCTGGAGGCCCGCATTGCCGCTTCCCCTGCGCCGGCGTCGCAGCGGCCGCGGATCGTCACGGTCTGCGGGCGCTACTACGCGATGGATCGCGACAACCGCTGGGAGCGTGTCGCACGCGCCTATGCCGTGCTCACCCGGCAGAGCGTGAGCCATCCGCTGCATGCGCCCGGCGAGGAACGGCCGCAGTCCGCCCGGAGCGCGATCGATGCCGTGCAGCGCTACTACGAGCATCCCAGCGAGCCCTCGCGCAGCGGCGATGAGTTTGTGCTTCCCACCCAGATCGTCAGTCCGACGACGGGCCGGCCGCTCGCCGCCATCGCCGACGGCGATGCCGTGATCTTCTACAACTTCCGCGGCGACCGGCCGCGCGAACTGGTCAAGGCCCTGATGCTCAGCGACGCGGAGTGGAAGAAGGTTCCCAATGGCGGCTTCGAGCGCGGCCGCAAGATCGAGAACCTCTTCTTCGCCACGATGTCGGGCTACGAGCAGGGCCTGCCGGTCAGCGCGATTGCCTTTGACAAGCCGCCGAAGATGCCCAACATCCTCGGCGAGGTGGTCAGCGCCGCCGGGCTCACGCAGTTCCGTTGCGCCGAAACGGAGAAGTTCCCGCACGTGACGTTTTTCTTCGATGATTATCGCGAGAAATCTTTTCCTGGCACGACGCGCGAACTCATTCCATCTCCCAAGGAAGTGACGACCTACGACCAGAAGCCGGAGATGAGCGCTTCGGGCGTATGCGAGGCGGTACTGGGCAGGCTCCAGGCCGCCGACTGCCAGCCGCTGATCGTCGTCAACTTCGCCAACCCGGACATGGTCGGACACACTGGCAAACTTGATGCGGCGATCAAGGCGGTTGAAACGGTCGATGCATGCGTCGGCCGGATCGTTGAGGCGACGCTTGGCCGCGCGGAGAGGCCCGGCTCACTGATCATCACCGCCGATCATGGCAACGCTGAGCAGATGTGGGATCCCGTGCACAACTGCCCGCACACCTCGCATACCACCTACGACGTGCCGCTGATCGTTGTGGGTGAGGAGTATCGAGGCATGACGCTTCGGCCGGGCGGCAGGCTCGCCGACATCGCGCCAACCGTGCTGGCGATGATGGGCCTTCCCAAGCCGGATGAGATGACCGGCCGCAGTCTCTTCACAGCGTAATGATGAATCTTTGGAAGCCGCGTTCAGCGTCGGGCCTTGAGGAACAGGTCGCTCAGCGCGTAGCCGTCGCGAAGCATCATTCCGCCCCGGCGGGCATCCTCGATCTCGTACACCATGAGAATCTGCTCGCGGCTGTCGAGCACGCACAGAATCTCATCGGGCTCGGTGTCGCCGCCCTTGCCGCTGTCAGCGGTCATGATGGTGTAGGAGCCGCGATCGGCCTGCACGGCCGCGTTCGCCGAAGTGCCGGGAAGGCGGCCAGCCTGAATGATGATGAGCGCGAGGATCACGAACGCCGAGGCCCACAGTGCGGCGGCGGCGAAGTTCACGTTGACGCTGACTGTCGATGCGGAGTTGGCGGGGGTGTTGGTCATGGCGGTGCTCCTTGAGCAGCGATCGCTGCGTCAACGTCAATTGGCCGGACGGGCACGGTTCTTCACGACGTTCTCGGCGTCGGCGGCGAGATTGCGATAGCCCACGCCATCCAGCACCTTCGTGTTGTTGTTGTACAGCATCGCGATGAGTTCCTGATTGGCGACATCGGCGATGTAGATGATGCCTGCGTCGGTGCCGTTGGCCCCGCCGGTGACCATGGTGTATTCGCCGCGCCCGCGCACGGCGTTCTGGGCGCCGGCGCTAGAGCCGAAGGTGACCGCCGCCAGTGCAGCCAGGAGCAGCGCGTTGAGCAGCAGCAGTCCGCGCATGCCGCTGGTTCGAGTCTTCATGTTCATGATGTTGAACTCCTCTTAGACAGCCGGATGCGAGGCGTCGCCCGAACTGTCGGATTCACCTTCGAGACGCGACTTTCATTCAATCGTGACAGGCACCTGGCACAGTGAAAGCAATTGGTTCAGGATGATCCGGACCCGGGCGAAAAGCAGTCAATCCTGGTGACCGCGACGCGATGGCAGCAGGCTCACCGTCACCACCGCGACGAGCATCAGGAAGATCACCAGCAATCCCAGCCAGACCGGCGGCGACTTCTGCAGATTGGGCTGCGGCGCAGCGGTCGATTGCGCCCACGCAGCCACGCTCATCGTCAGCAGCGGAAGCGCGGCCGCCAGCATGCGCAGGCGACGGGTTGCAGCAGTGGAACGACGTCGGATCATGCATGAAAGCATACGAGGCGCGGCCACCGGCCGCAAGGTATGGCCACCTTCATGTCGAAGCGGTCGCGGGTTCAGGCGCTGCCGAACAAGGCTCCCTGCCTCTGCTTCTGCGGGCTGGCGGATCGCGCCAGAAAGGGCCGGGAGATCCGGGAAAACGCCTCACCGGGCACATGCACCGTCTGCCACTTGCTTGAGCGCAGACGCATCTCGCGACTATAGTCGGCAAGGGTCGCCTCGCGCAACGCGTACCAGCGCTCGCCAAAGGCGAACAGTTCATCGAACAGCGCATCGGGCGGCTGCTGCCGCAGGCAGTACGCGAAGACGAACACGGCCGTGAAGTCCCTGCCGAAGAGTTCCTGCCAGCGCGTCAGGCTGTCGACATCATCCTGCGTGACCCAACTTTCGTAGCGACGATTGGACATCGGGTTGTCGGTCTTCGCCTCGCCGAACATGCGCCCTTTGACGTCCACCAGGAGGTTGCCGTGCGGCGCGTAGACGACGAAGTCGAACGACTTGAGCGCGGCGACGGCATCGACTGACTGGGCCTCCTTCTTCTTCGCGGTGGTGGGCAGGAGCGCCTTCTTCGCTTCGTCCACCGCGACGTATGGCACGCGATTGGCGCGGAGGTAGTGCTCGAAGGCCTGTTCGTAATGGAACCGACGCTGGGCCATGCGCCGCACATCATACCGGTCCGGGCAGACCTGCTTAGGCAGGCCTGCCGGATCACCCCGTGCGCGCCAGCGCGAGAGTCTGGTAGATGTGCATCGTCGCGTCGGAGCGGTTGAGCGTGTAGAAGTGGATGCCGCGGGCGCCGTGATCGATCAGGTCGCGGCACTGCTCGGTGGCCCAGTGAATGCCCACCCGCTTGACCGCCTCGAGGTCATCCTGCACGCGATACAGGTGCCGCAGCAGCCGCGCGGGGAAGTTCGTGCAGCCGGAGAGTTCGGCCATGCGCTTCATGCCGGCGATGGACGTGATGGGCATGATGCCGGCGATCAGCGGCACGCTGATGCCCGCCAGTTCGCAGCGCTCGCGCCAGTCGTAGAAGGCCGGATTGTGGAAGAACATCTGCGTGCAGACGTAGTCGGCTCCGGCATCGACCTTGGCCTTCAGGTGATCCATCAGCGTCAGCGTATTGGCGGTCTCGGGGTGGCCTTCGGGAAAGCCGGCGACGCCCACGCCGAAGCCGCGCGGATCGCTGTGCCGGGCATGCCGATTGAACTGCCGGATGAACTTCACCAGGTCGATCGCGTGCTTGAACTCATCCTTTGATGGATAGTATTTCGGCGTGCTTGGCGTCGGCAGTGGCGGGTCGCCGCGCAGGGCCATGATGTTGGTGACGCCCGCGTCGGCGTAGCGCTCAAGGACCCGCTGCACCTCGTCGCGATTGTGCGCGACGGTGGTGAGGTGCGGCACGGGATCAAGCCGGCCGCGCTCCTTGAGTTTCAACACCAGGTCATGCGTGCGCTGCCGCGTCGAGCCGCCCGCGCCGTACGTCACCGAAACGAACGAGGGCCGCAGCGATTCGAAGTCGCTGATGCGGTTGAACAGGTCGTTCCAGGTCTCGTCGGTCTTCGGCGGGAAGAACTCGAAACTGAACGTCGTGCGATCCCGCTGGAAAATGTCACTTATGTGCATGACGGTGATTCATCGTACTCCCGACCTGCACGTCGCGCGAAACCGCGCCGGCCGAATCGCGAGGGAGTTCCACTCCGCATTCGGGGCAACGAGCGCCCTGCGCTCGCGACATGTCGTAACCGCATTCCGGGCAATACGGCCGATTCGACGGAATCGCCTTGTCGACAATCCACTTCCCGCCGAGGAACAAGTACAGGCCGAAGGCCATCTGCAGCAGCCCGCCGACCAGGTACAGCGACTGGATCGCCCAATAGTCGTTGCCGAAGATGGAGTTCGTGGCATCGATGAAGACATAACTCAACACGTGCGCGGCGAGCTGGCCGCACGTCGGCAGCGCGATGCCAATCAACAGCACGCCGATGGCCTTGAGCACGAGCCTGAACCAGGTCTTGTGTTTCATGGCAGGCCTCGGTTCGCTCTGGCGTCGCTCACGCCGCGCTCGGATGCCAGATCGTCTTCATCTCGATGAACGGCTCGATGGTCCACGGGTGCTCGCACACTGCCGGATCGGTCCATTCGCCGGGCCCAATCGATGCGATGCGCACGCGCTTGAGATTGTCGGCGATGCCCGCCTTGAGCGTGGTTGCCTCTTCGCGCGAGAGGTTCGCCGCTGAGATCGCATTGACCGTGCGATGCTGCGCCAGGTGCTCGATGAGTTCGCTGCGCCTGCCGGTGAGGATGTTGATCACGCCAGCGGGCACATCGGAAGTGGCGCAGACTTCGCCGAGAATCGCTGCCGGTAGCATGGCCTGATCATCGGCGATCGCCACCACCGCGTTGCCCGCGCACAGTGGCGGGGCCAGCAGCGAGATCAGCCCGAGCAGGCCTGGTCCTTCGCCCGGCGAAAGCACACCCACCACGCCCGTCGGCTCGGGCACGGTGAAGTTGTAGTAGGGCCCGGCGACCGGGTTGTTGCAGCCGAGCACCTGCGCGTATTTGTCGGCCCAGCCCGCGAAACACATGAGGCGATCGATGGCAGCCGCAACCTCTTGGTGCGCGTCCGTGGGGCCTCCACGCCGCCCGCTACTGGACGATTCCTTCTTTCTTCGTTGCGGCGTTGCGGCGCTTCGTCCCTTCTGCGTTTGCCTCAACGCCTCGGCGAACTCGTCGCGCTTGCCTTCCATCATCTCCGCCATGCGATAGAGCACCTGGCCGCGGTTATAGGCGGATGCGGCCGCCCACTTCGGCTGGGCCGCGGCGGCTGCTTCCACGGCGTCGCGCAGATCCTTGCGCGACGCCTGCGTCACATGCGCCAGCACGCTGCCATCGCCGCCGCGCACAATGATCGAGCGGCCGGACTCTGAGCGCGGAAACGCCCCGTTGACGTACAACTTGAAGGTCTTGTCGACGGCCAGGCGATCCGTGGGCATGTCGCAACCATCCTTCCTTCAGCGCGCATCATAATGCGTCGCAGGAAGCCCAGGGACTCTGTCCCCGGGACCGCGCTGTGCGATACGATGTGTCCGACACGGATGTCCGCCCCCCCTGCTTCAACCTGGACCTCGCCTCTAGCCTTCTGCGTGCTGGCCAGCGGGTCAGCCGGCAACTGCACGGCGGTGGTTGTGCAGGATCGCTCGGCCGAGCATGTCGAATCCAGTGGCGCGAGACGCGCGTGTTTCCTGATCGACGCCGGTCTCTCTCCGCGACGGACCGCCCGGCTCCTGAAACCGTTGGGAATGACGCTCGCCGATGTGACGGCGCTCATGCTCACGCATCTTGATGCTGATCACTTCTATCACGGCTGGGTAAGGTTTCTCGCGAAGCGAGCCGCGCATGGCTCGCCGCTGCGGCTGCACATTCATCGCCGGCATCGCAACGCGGCGTGGCGCGGCGGCCTGACAGCGCGCGAGGTCTCACTGTTCGAAGAGCAGGTCGATCTCCCCTGCAATGCGCGAGCCGAACCCGTGCTGCTGGCGCACGATGATTTGGGCTCGGTGGGCTTCGTGATCGAGCATGCGGGCCATCGCCTGGGTTTCGCGACGGATCTCGGCGCGGTGCCGCGAACAATGCTCAAGCGCTTCGTGAACCTGCATGCACTGGCGCTGGAGTCGAACTACGACCGGCAGATGCAGGAGCAAAGCGGACGGCCGGTCTTCCTCAAGCGCCGCATCATGGGTGGCATGGGGCATCTCTCCAACGAACAGGCGATCGAGGCGGTGCGCGAAATCGAACGCCGCTCGCGGCTGAGCCACATCGCGCTGCTGCACCTCTCGGAAGAATGCAACTGCCCCCGGCACGTGACCCGGCTGTGGCATCGCGAGATGCCGCATGCGATCAAGCGGCTCACCATCACCAATCAGCGCGAACCTACTCCGCTCCTGCAGGTGCTCAGACCTGGCCTGCAGGTCGAGGTCAAGCAGCAGTTGCTCTTCCAGACCGCCTGCTGACGCGGCGACCGGGACTTTTGGAACTGCTCGCCTTTCCCTACACTTGCGGCATGACGCTGGAGACCGATCTGTATCAGCCCGGCCGGCGCGTGCGCGTCACGCAGCAACTGGCGCAGCGCGACCGCGTGTGGACCAACTGCGTTGAAGGCGTGATCACGCGCTACCAGCAGGCCAAGACCGGCTCGTGGTTCGCCCATGCACGCGATGACAGGCTGTGGCTGGACCGGCTGGAACTGCGCCTGGATGATGGCGAGATGTCGATCCTCAATCTCGATCAATACAGCGTGATCGAGCCGGCATGATCCGACCCCCGCCCCCGGCCTGTGCTTAGTCCTGCGGCTCTTCTTCGGCTTGCTTGAACACGCCGGCGGGTGCATCGGGGCGTTCGGTCCAGTCCTCGACGTTGGCGCCGAGGTTCTTCAACTCGCTGGGCATCGTCTTGCGGTAGCCGAGTTTGCGGATGACCTCAAGGACATCCGTCCAGGTGGGGAACGTCTTGCCGTTGACGCGCTTGAAGGCGTCGATGGCCATGATGAACAGGAACTGCTCCTGCGTCATCTCGCCTTCGTCAGCGGACTTCATGAAATCGGTTCGCCGTCGTCCCGGGCCGCGGCGACGCTCGAGGTTGGTGTTCAGGTTCGCGGCGGCCGACGCGTCCTCAGGAGTGTCAGGACCGCTTGCAGGGGGCGCATCATTTGCGCGGCGGCGCTCGACGAACTTCTGCGTGTCGCGCCGGTCCAAGCCCGAGCGGCGATCAATGATGCTGTCGCGCCGATCGTCATCTTCGCGCATGGCCGACGCGGCGCTGCGACGGAGGATGTCCTCGGCCGATGGCGGCTTTGACTGCGGCGGCTGCTTGTTGTCCTGGATCATGCGATACGGCTTCCCTAGGCAATCCATCGGGCAGGCAGCATCGCGACATGAGGCTACACTACGCGTTCTCGGACATGCCCGACATTGACCTGGATGAGGACGACTCGACCTTCAACGCTGCCGCGGGCGTGGCGGCGTGGATTTTTCCCGGCCTTGGGCACATCGTGCGCGGCGAACGCCGGCGCGGCCGCCTGATCATGATGGGCATGCTCTTCCTGGTGCTCACCGGCCTGCTGGTCGGGGGCGTCGATTGCGTCGATCGCAAGCGCGATCGTCTGTGGTTCCTGGCCCAGAGCGTGTGCGGGCCGATCGCCTTCGCTGCCGACGCCGTCAATCAGTACTACGTGCAGCAACTGCCTGAGCCGCAGCGATTCGATTCGATCGCCCTCAACAAGCCCAACGAGATGGGCACGTTGTTTGTCGCGCTGGCGGGACTTATGAATCTGGTGGTGATTCTCGACGCAATGTTCACCGCCAGGCGCAGCGAGTTCATCGATCGCCGCGGCACGGCGCCGTCAGCGGAGATCAAGGGGCCCGGGGGCGCCGGGGAGCC
>DATKJG010000327.1:0-3377 GCA_035543215.1 Phycisphaerales bacterium
GCGGCGGCAGCAGCGGGGGCAGCGGGGGGCGCGCCTTGGGGGACCGGCTGCTGGCGCGGCGAGGACAGGCCACCCAGCAGCAGGCCGGCGCCAAGGAGCGAGCCGCCGACGATCATTCCGGCGAGGAAACGGGAATCGAGAACAGTCATGTCGAGCCTCCGGCTATCGGACGGGACCAGTCGCAGTTCGCTGCGTTCGAGCGAGCCCCGATCGTGCATGCGCCAGATGACAGCGTATGCTCGTTGCTGAAACAACGCATCAGACGCCTTCGAGTTGCGTTGATACAAGGATGTTGTGGCCCTGCGATAACCGCAGATGACGCAGATGGAGCACAGATTGCCGCAGTTGTTCGCGCGTGAAGACATGTTGCAACACACTTCTTCATGTCTGCGATCATCCCTCGCTGGTCGCACGGTCGCGATGCTGGTGGCGGCAGGAATCTGCATGCTGGGCATGGCGCAGGCGCCGCCCGGCCCCGATGTCTCCGTCGAGGACGAGGTCCTCGGCAACCTGCGCAACCAGGCGATTGGCCGGCAGACGCTGGCGGATCTCAACCTGCCCGAGGCGTTCCTGCGGCGCGAGGCCGATCGCATCATTCGCGCATCGTTCGATGATCGCTACCGGATCGTCGTGAAGGATCCACTGGCAACGACCGCCGATGGCCAGCCGCCGATGCCCTATGTGCCGATGAATCGGCGCGCGATTGATGGCGCGATCGATCTGTACGATCCGCCGCTGACGGCCGAGATGCTGGCGTATCGCAAGAGCCTGCAGAAGGGCCGGCCGTCGAATCGCGGCTTCATGCCGGCGCTGACAGATGCGGAGCCGCGCTGGCACATGGATGAGCCGGGCGGGGATGCGCCGCCGCCGCTGCGGGCCGCGGCCGATCTCGTCGGCAAGCGACTGGCGTTCGATGGCTTGCTGCCCACGCTGGCGCGCGTGATGGCGACGCTCGGGCCGGCGACGTTCGCCACGGTGGAGGATGCTGACGTCGAACTGCTGCGCGCGACCGGGCTCCCAGTCGATTTGCTGCGCCACTTCCAACTTGGCAGCGGCGAGAGCGATCGCGATTTGCTGGCGGCATTGTCGAAGCGGCTGGCCGAGTCACCTTCATTCGATGCGATCAACGCGGAATTGAGCGGCGCGCGCTTCGTATTCAAGCCGACTCGGCCCGGTTTCGTCGTCGCCGATGACAGTGGAAGCGTCGAGCCGGGCGTGATCCGCGGGCAGATCACGCGCGGCGGCTACTGGCGCGGCGAAGGCGATGGCGCAACGACCGATCTCGTTCGCCTCGCGGCGAAGGCTCTGCCGAAGACGCCGTTCGTCCTCAGCGTCGATGTCAAGCACGCGCGCGAATTCGCTGACGTCGCCGCGACCTGGCCGCTGACGATGCCCAAGCAGGTGACGCTCGTGCCCGAGCCGCTGCGCATCGAGCAGTGGACGCAGGACAATTCCAAGGCGGGGACGATCGGCGAAGACGCCGCAGCGACCGCGCTCGCCATGCTCGTGCCGCGCTACGCGTGCTGGGGCGATGACGGCTCGACCTTCCTGCCGGGAGAAATGTTCCTGCTACCGGGCGCGGCAGCGGCGATCGGCGCGGAGCTGATCCATTCGCCGCTGCTGTTCCAGGGCGGCAACATTCTCTGCGTCATCGATCCGAAGACCGGCGAGCGGCTGCTGCTGGTGGCCGACGCCGACATCTATCGCAACACCGCGCTGGGTTTGACCGCAGCCCAGGCGACCGAGGCCTTCCGTGTCGAGTTCGGCTGCGATCGCTGCGAGATGATCGAGGCCGCATCTTTTCATCTCGACTACGACGTGAGCGTGCGGGCGGTGAACGGCCGGCTGGTGGCGCTGATGAACGATCCGCTGACGGCGGCGATCATCATGCTCGAGGCCGCGACGGCGGTGCTGGTGCGGGCGGGCGTGGTTCCCGAGGCAGCAGCGCGCGATGCTGTCGAAGCATTGAGGGGAGGCGATCATCGCGGCTATCTCGATCGCATCGCGCCGGCGGTGTACGCGCGCGGCCCCGACGGGCGCTTCCCGCTGTCGCTGGCGGAGAGATTCGCGACATCCCCCGTCGATTCGGGCGTGGGCAACCTGCAGCGATTCCTCCTGGCGCTTGATCTACTGATCAGCCGCGATCTCAAGCCGCAGGAACTGCCCGGCAGCCGGCACGCGCGCAGCAGCCTGATGGCGATGCAGCGCGAAGAAGCCCAGCGGCAGGCATTGCATCAGCGCCTGCGCGACCTCGGCATGGACATCGTCAGCGTGCCGAATCTCGTCGCCACCTCGCGCGGCATGGCGTGCCTCAACGGCCTGCAACTCAAGGGCATGTATGTGATGCCGGCATACGGCGGGCTGTACGCCGCCACGGATGTCGCGGCGAAGATGGCGATCGCGGCTGCGTTCGGCCCGGATGTGCACATTCTGCAGATCGAGTGCGGCGAGAGTCAGCGACGCAGCGGCGCGGTGCGCTGCTCGTTGGCTGTGTTCCCTAAATTGCCCGCTGCGACCGACGCGAAGCATTGATTCACGCCTGCCGATGCGGATCGAAGCAGTTTCGCGCACACGTCTTGCCCCGGATTGCGCGGAATACTGTTCTGGACCGCCCACCACTCATGCACCACCTCTTCATCATCGCTTGGAACCCGCCGGGACCCGTCGGCGGCAACCCCGCGGACCTCAACCGCGACAACAAGATCGACCCCTTCGACCTCATCGAGGTCATGCAGCACTGGGGCGAATAGTACCGCGCGACAAACTGATCTAGGCGGACGGTGGCTCGAACGCCGCCTCGGCGAGATCGATCGCCCGGCCCAGCGCGGCGGCCTTGTTGACTGTCTCCTGATATTCGCTGGAAGGAACCGAATCGGCGACGATGCCCGCGCCCGCCTGGAGATGGACCGTCCAAGTGCGCGATCGAGCGCTGGAATGCCTCGATCCTCCGGCAGAGCCGGGGGCTGCCGGCGAAGTGGGAATCACCATCGTGCGCAGGGCGAGGGCGATATCCATGTCGCCGTTGAAGCCGACGGCGCCGATGCCGCCGGCGTAGGGGCCCCGCCGCGCTGGCTCCAGTTCATCGATGATCTGCATGGCCCGCACCTTCGGCGCCCCGGAAACCGTGCCCACCGGCAGCGTGCCGCGCAGCGCATCCCAGCAGTCAAGTCCGCTTCGCAGTCGGCCGGTGATGGTCGAACTCAGGTGCATCACGTGGCTGTAGCGCTCGACATCGAGGACGCGCTCCAGTTTGATCGAGCCGACATCGGACACGCGGCCCAGGTCGTTGCGCCCGAGATCGACGAGCATGACGTGCTCGGCGGTTTCCTTGCTGTCGTTGCGCAGGTCGGCTTCGAGGGCCGCGTCCTCGTCGACAG
>DATKJG010000328.1:0-3620 GCA_035543215.1 Phycisphaerales bacterium
GATCACCGTGCCCGCCACGGCCGACGCCAAGGCCATCGAGGCCATCGCGCTTCAGGATGAGAAAGTCGCCCAGATGATTGAGGGTAAGACGGTGCGCAAGGTCATCGTCGTGCCGGGCAAGATCATCAACATCGTCGCGAACTAGATGCGCTGGAAACCTGACGACCGCGGATTGCATTCCGTGGGGCGTCGATGATATTTCACTTGGTTTTCGCGTCCTCCGACGTACACTACGAACGATGCACGATGCGCCTGCCAGCTGCGAATCGTCCGCGAGCGATGCCGCCATCGCCTGGCGCGAACTGTTCCGCTGCGATGATCTGAAACTCGCGCGGGCCGTCGCCACCTCCATCGCCGCGATGGAGTTCGATGTGCGCCTGTGCAGCATCAACCCCGCGGCCCGCGATGTGGTTGAGGATGCGGGCGACGCTGACAACCTTCCCGGCCCGCACGTCATCGAGGTCGCCGCCATGCACTGGCATGCGCTGGCAGGCGTGCTCGGCGAAATCATCGAAGAACAGCGCGAGTTCGACCGCATGCTTGAATGGCGGCGCGAACGCAATCGCGTGCGCCTGGTCATCGTGTTGTCCATCGGCACGGCTGCCGAAGTGGCGCTGATCTGGCGACTGCTGGAGGCGTGAGGCATGCCCGATGCCCAGAGCATGCACACACTGCGGCTACGACCAGCAAGGATCGGGTACCGCAATCGCGGAGATGGCCGCGCACATCAATGACGTGATGCAGTCGCAGGCGCTGGCGCCCCCAGTGGTGGCTGCGCCGCGGCCGCGACCAGAAATGGCGCCGCCCGCACAGTTGCCCGTGACCGTCTGGCTGCTGATTGGCGTCGCTGCCGTGTGCATGCTCATCCTCGCACTGATGCTGGTGCAGCAGTGGAGCGATGACAACGGCTGGCTGCTCGGATTGACGCTCGCGCCGGCCGGGCTGGCCGCGGCGTTCTATGTCGCCCGAAGGTGAGGTCCAGCAGCAGCACGGCGCGTCATCGAGTCCATCGCCTCTACACTGTTCGCGCGTGACCAGCCGCGACTTCCCGCTCCCCATCTCCAGCGACGCCGACAGCGTCAGGTCCTCGCCGCGTTCGGAGCGTCTCGAAGTTCAGTCAACCTCGTCTGGATTGAATGATCCCGAGGCGCGTCGCCTGTGCTACGCCTGCGGTTACGACGTTCGAGGAATCGGATCGCAGGTGTGTCCTGAATGCGGCGAACCGATCAACTGGCAACGCCTTGTCATTCCCGATAACAGCCGTCATCAACACGGCATGGAGATCCTGCGAGGCGAGAACATTGGGTTTTGCATCACTGATCCCCATCCAGTTGCCCCCGGAATCGACGGCCTGCAGCGAGCCTCGCATCAGCTGAATGGTGCATTCTGGGTTCCTTCGCACCACGCTCAGATGGCCATTGAAGCGCTGACGAGGGCGAAGGTGTTTGTCCCGCTGCCGGTCGTTGATATCGCCGAGTCGCTGTGCCCGGTGTGTGCGTCAGTCGTCGAGATTGGGAACGAGCCGCCGTGTCACGCGTGCGGCGGCGTATTCCAATGGATCGACGTTGGCCACGATTCGGAGTCGCGCCCCGGCCATCGCCGGAGCTCAAGAAAGGTCGCGCCAACGGAGTCGCCGACGACGGCCAATCAGCCACGCCGCACCTCCGCTGTCGGCGTGATGCTCATGGTGCTGTGCGGCGGCCTTGCATGGATCGCGCTACAGGCGAACGCAGCCGACGTGCAGTCGTTATCGATTTCGATGAGCTTGGCTGCGATCGCATCGTTTGCCGTTGGCTGCTGGTTTCTGGCTCGCCGATAGGCAACGGCTTCAGCGCATTCGCCTCGTCGCTTGGCACTGAATGCACTCTAGACTACCGATGTGACCAGCCGCGACTTCCCGCTTCCCATCTCCAGCGACGCCGACCGGCACACGCAGTCGCCGTGGGCCGTGGAGCAGGAGGCCAGCAGTCTCATCGCGTTGTGGCCGGGCGATTCGCCTCCCACGATGACGGAAGTCATTGCCGCACTTGGGCAGCGCTGCGAGGCGCCGCCGGCCAAGATGTCGGACATGCCGCCGCGGCCGGGTGTGCCGTGGGCGGCTGCGTTCGCCACCTCGCTGGCCGAAGCCCCGCTGATCATCTGGACCGAGGCCGCCCAACCCCTGCCCGAGCGCGAACTGGATGACCCGCGCGCCGCCGCCTGCAAGTGGGTCATTGGCGTCGAGGCCATGCTCTCGCAGGACGAGCCGTACGAGGAGTACATCGCGATCCTCAGCGCCATGGCCGGCGGGCTCGAAGCGGTGGCGATTCTCGACATCGTCACCGGCCACTGGCTCGAGCTCGAGGCCCTGGATGATCTTGCGCACGATCCGCCCGGAGTGCCGCCCATCGAATCGCTGTGGGTGATTCATTCCGTCTTCGATCGCAATCGCGATGAAGGCACGCACTGGCTGCACACGCACGGCCTGTGGCGCTGCGGCCGTCCGGAACTGGAGATGCTCGATGTGCGGGCTACGAAATCAGGCGTGGCCGGGCGGCTGCTCAACGACATCGCGCGGCGCGTGCTCGACGACGCCGACCTGCCGATCGCGCCTGAGCCCTATTCCATCGGCCCGGGCATGGATGTCACGTTGCATCCATGGCAGTCGCTGATGGCTCAGGTCGGCAAGGGCGGGCATGGCGGACCGGACGATCGCGCCGGCGAGGACAATCCGCATCGCGGCATGCGCGCCGTCGTCTGCGGTCCGAAGCCGCATGGCGTATTCCGCAAGCAGTGGTCGTGGCCCAGCGAGGCGACAGAGATGCTGGAGCAGGACCGCGGCGTGATCTTTCACAGCGACCGCGACACGGACCGGGCGGCCAAACTCGCACGCGATCGCTGGGGCGAACTCGCGACCGCGTTCGCCGCGGCCCAGCGACTGAAGATCGAGGGCAAGCCAGCGGCCGCGTTCGCGGTCAAGGCGCGCTTCTGCCAGCCCGGCGACGCCGAGGACCGCGAACACATGTGGATCGATGTGCGCGAATTCCGCGGCGAGACCGCCAGCGGTGAACTCATGAATCAGCCGCTGCGCCTGACGCACGTCAGGCACGGCCAGATCGTCACCATCGGCCGCAATGACGTCTCGGACTGGCAGGTGTTCACGCCCGCGGGATCGTTCCGGCCGTCGGATGTGCCGGCGTTGTGGCGCGTGCTGGATGTGATGAAGGATCCCGTGCGGTCGAAGGACGGCGCCCTGCCGCGAAGGCGGCGCAGCCTGCGCGGCGTGCCGCGCGGCATCGTCGAGGGGACCGAGCCGTGACCGACGAGGCGACCGAACAATCCTCGTCATCCGACGGCGGCGATGACCTGGTCACCGTTGTCTCGTGCATGACCGAGTTCGAAGCCGCCACGAAGGTGGTGGTGCTGCAGGAAGCAGGCATCGAGGCCGTCACGTTCGGCGCGCATCACTCCGCCCTGCCGCTGCGCGAGCGATTCCTTGGCGTTCCCGTGCAGGTGCGGGCCGCGGATCTGGAACGGGCGAAGGCGACGCTGAGCGAGAACACGGTCGAGGCCGCGAGCATCGACTGGGATAGCGTGGACATCGGCGAGCGCGACGATGCCCTGCCGCTGCGGACGCCCGG
>DATKJG010000329.1:0-3593 GCA_035543215.1 Phycisphaerales bacterium
CGTGAGCGTCTGCAGGAATTGAACCTGATCGTGGAGGATTCGCCATGACTGCGCGAGACTCGAATCTCAACCGCGGCGCTGGCGCGCAACCGCCGCCGCCCGATGACTATCTATGGGATGGCGGCAGCCCGCGCGATGAGCAGGTCGCGGCGCTGGAGCGAGCCTTGTCGCCACTTCGCTGGCAGCATCAGCCGCTGGCAATGCAGCGCCGCGGGCAGTCAATGTTGCTGAAGCCCGCGATGACTCCCCTTCGCGCAGCGGCCGCGCTGGCGTTGCTCGTCGGCGGTGTGTGGCTGGTGTCGCTGTTCCGTACGTCCTTCAACGACATCGGTGACATGAAGACGATGCGCAACACGGCTGGCGCGACGATGGCTGTGCGCACATTGCAAGGCGCGCCGCGCATCGCCGGCCAGAGAATCGCCGATCGCAGCGAGATCTCGGCTGGCCAGTGGCTGGAAACCGATGCCGAATCGAGCGCGCAGGTCGCTGTCGGGGACCTGGGCACCGTGAACGTCGAACCAGATTCGCGCCTGCGGCTGGTTCACGCCCACGCCGATGAGCAGCGTCTGGAACTGGCGCGGGGGAGCCTGCGTGCGTTCATCACGGCGCCGCCGCGGCTGTTCATCGTCGACACCCCCGCCGCGGCCGCTGTCGATTTGGGCTGCGCCTATCGGCTCAACGTCGATGAATCAGGCGATGGCGAGATCGAAGTCACTCTGGGCTGGGTCTCGATGGAGAACCACGGACGCGAATCCATCGTGCCGTACGGCGCCAAGTGCATCACGCGCAAGCAGCAGGGGGTGGGCACGCCGTTCTACGCCGATGCCAGCGCGGTCCTGATCGAGGCGCTGCAACGATTCGATTTCGATGACGGCGGCGACGCGGCGCTTGAGGTCGTGCTGCGCGAGGCGGCGGTGCGCGATTCGCTGACGCTCTGGCACCTGCTGGGGGGAACCGAGGATGAATCGCGCGGCCGCGTGTTCGACCGGCTTGCGGCATTGACGCCGCCGCCGAATGGGGTAAGTCGCGATGCGATCGTGCGCGGAGATCAGGCTGCGATCGATGCCTGGCGCGATGCGCTTGTGTGGTCGCCGAACCTGCCGCGCCTGCAGGTCAAATAGCCTCGGGCTTGCTCGAGTTGCGCAGCAGTTCCGCGATCTGCCGCGCCACCGGGCTCAGATCCGCAGGCAGCGAATCGCGCGCGAACCACTCGACCTGCGGGTATTCCGCCGTCACGCGTGGCTGAGCATCGGCGGCAATCGACAGGCGATAGACGATCTCCCAGCACCTGAGAATGGGATCGAACAGCACCGCAATCGCGGTTGGTTCGCTCGCGCAGGCGAGGCCGGTCTCCTCGCGCAGTTCGTGTGCAATCACCTCGTGCGGGGGCCGGCCGAAGTCCACGCTGCCTGAGGGCGCGAACTCCCATGTGTCGGCGTACATCGCCACGCGCTTCGAGCGCCTGCCCATGAGGAACTGCCCATCGCGCTCGATCACGCCTTTCACACCGAGCGGCCGCACGCCCAAGTCAAAGCCCTCTTGTGGGGGGGCCGCCGCCTGCACTGCGAAGAAGCGATAGGCGCAATCGATGATGTGCAGCACGCAGCCGCCATGACCGTTGCGGTGAACTCCCAGCACATGACACAATCGGCCGTCAAAGTACGTCGAATTCGCGGCGCACAGCCCATTCCATCGCCGATCGATCTCGTCGAGCAAGGTCCCGGCATACGTCGTCGATGGATTCGCCGGAACGTACATGCCCTCCTGCACCGAGAGCGTCGGCGGCCGTCGAAGTCGAATCGTGCGTGAAGAAGCAGTCACGGCGCGAATCGTACACGGCCGCGCGGCGATGCGGGTACGATGCCTCGTGTGACCGTCGCACCGTCCGCATCATCATCATTCGGTCCGTTCGCGGCCCGCGAGCCCTTGTTTGCGCATGGCGACATCTCGCTGCGCCTGCTGTTGCCGCGCAGCGCCGATGAATTGATCGACGAGGGTGCGTTCGCGCGGGATGAGCGGCTGCCGTACTGGGCCGACGTTTGGCCCGGGGCGAAATCGCTGGCGCGATACCTGCTGGATCATCCGCCACGGGAGGTTTCGGCAACGGCGCCCGCGCGCGTCATCGAATTGGGCTGCGGAGCCGCAGCACTGGCTTCGCTGGTGCTGGCCCTGCGCGGCGCGCACGTCCTCGCCACCGACTACGAACCAGAGGCACTCGACAGCGTTCAGGCCAACATCCACCGTCACAACGGCTGCGCGGAGAGGCTGAGTACGCGGCTGCTCGATTGGCGCGATGCGCCTGGCGACCTGGGCGTGTTCGAGCTGGTGCTGGGCGCAGACTTAATGTACGAGCAGCGCAACGCGATGGCACTGGCGGATATCGTGCCGCGAATCCTCGCCCCGGGCGGCCGAATGCTGCTGGCCGATCCCAGCCGGCGCTACCTTCCGGAGTTTCAGGGGCTGATGCGAGAACGCGGCTTCATCGAGCGCGAGTTGGCGATGATCGAGGAGCCCAACGACGATCCGGCCAAGCCGCCAAGCCGCGTGCGCATTATCGAATTCGCGCGATAGGCCGAGCGCAAGAGCCGCCGGACGTTCCGTCTATTCGTGATCGAACGGCCTGAAGGTGGCAGGCGTGCAGGCGCGGTCAAATGCCGGATCGTCGAATCTGCGCAGCGCGGTCCACGCCAGGTGCGCGATGGTCAGCACCGCGCCGCGTTCATCGCGCGTGCCGGAATCGCTGTCGTCAGTCAGCAGAGGCTGCAGGTACGGCTTGGCGCGTGCATCACCCTGGTCTCCCAGCGCCTCGACGACATCCGCGCGAAGCAGCGGATCATCCACGAAGCCGATGATGGCAGGAAGGACGTTCCGATGGCGAATTCGACCCAGCGCGCGGATGACCGAGCTGCGCACGTCCGGTTCATCCCGGCGTTGCAGCAGCTCGATCAACGCAGGCACATAGAACACATCCGTCAGCGACAGGGCAGCATTCCTGACCAGTTGCGGCGACTTTCGCTCGAGCAGTTCCAGCCATACTGCCCGTGCCGCGACCGGTCCCTCGATGTGCTCCACGCCGCGGGCCGCCAGCACGCCCGGCCAGGCATACTCATCACTGGCCAGCACGTCTCGAAACACCGGCAGCGCGGTGGCCTGCAACGCCGATTCGCGGCGGACACGATTGAGCAGCGCCTGCATCCCCCGGCCGCGATCCTCGGGATCAGGCGATCGCGCCGCGCGGCGAAGATCATCAAGCGTGGCGGATGGACCGAAGAGCGGATGCATGCATGCGAAATGAGCGGCGCCGGGGGCGAGCCGTACGTGCCGTTGTATACGCGGCGCGCTGCCATCACGGCATACGCATTTCCTCTGCAACACCCTCAACTATCTATGAAAGTCATGTTCCCCAACGGCTTCGAGCGCCTGTCGAAGCCGCTGAACCGGCGGATGCCAGGCCGTAGCGCCATTCTAAATCGGATGTGGCGAACGCCGGCGCGTCTCACGCCTACTGATACCACTTGCGGTAGTAGCTTCGCTGATTGACGCGGGTGAAGCGGGAGGTCAAAGGGTTGAGGCGCTGCCCACTTCCGAAAGGC
>DATKJG010000330.1:0-2110 GCA_035543215.1 Phycisphaerales bacterium
GCCGCGCAGCATGTTCTTCTGGTTGAGCGCGCTGATTGTGGGATGGCTCATCGGTGCGATCATCCTGTCAGGGCCGCGCAGCCTGCGACATCCGTCGAATTCGCGTGGTCAGGTCGCACAGGCGGAAGTGCAGGTCATTGCGCAGCAGGTGCAAACGTACCTTCTCGACAGGGGCCTCGCCTCACTGCCCCACGGCTTCACGCTGGACGCGCTCACGCAATCGAGCACGCCCTACCTCATGCCGCCCGACTTGATCGATCCTTGGGGCAGTCCATATGTGATTGAGGTTGACGCTCGGAATCCTGCCCTGTATCGGATTGTCGGCTTGGGCGTTGATGGAACTGCTGGAGGCCGCGGGGATGCAGCAGATATTCACAGTGATGTCCTGTACGCCAACGCGCGGATTTCGACATTCACCGTGGTGCGGCCTTCGATGACGACGAGGCGCTGAATCGGCTGTCGGGCAGTTGAAGCGGAGCGATCATCGCTCCAGTCCGAACCCTGGCATCCGCCTCGAAGACTTCTGCGGCGCGATCGGAAGAGAACCAGCGCCGGCCGGCCCTCACCACGATGAACAGGCCGTGCTCATCACCAACGGCGGTGAAGTTCTCATCGCCCGGCCGATAGCGCTTCAGATTTGCTCCCGCGCACAACTGATCGGATGCTTTCACCACATCAGGCGCGACCACGCCGATCTCGCTGGCGCAGAGGATGTCCTTGGGTGAAAAATCGCCTGGCGCGTCATTCTTCAAGGTGTGCCGCGCGATGAATTCGAGGATGTTGCCGGCGGGGTCGAGGAAATACACCGCGTGGGCATTCCAACTCTCGAAGTGCGCCACGTATCCGCCATTGCCGAGTTTCACCAGCGCGCAGCGCGGCTCGAGCCACTTCATCGCCGTATCAAGCTTGTTGTGCGGAATGTTGAACGCGAAGTGGTAATACGGCTTTGCGTCGCCTGCCGCGGGCGTGAACTCGATGCTCGTTTCGCCTGCGTTTACGCGCAGCGAGCCGTCGCGGATCTCGGCGGGCAGATCCATCGTCTGCTGATAGAACACAGCCATCTTCTCGAGATCGATCGCCGTGCGAAGGCCGAGGCGCGCGAAGCGCGCAGGTCCCGGTCCCGGCGTTGGCGTGTCATCCATGGTCATGGCGAACAGCGGCCGGGCATGCATGATCGGTACCAGCGCCGCAGCGCGGCAGAGAAACGAGCGACGATCGAAGGCTGAACACATGCCGGCACCTCGGTCACGACGTCAACTCACGCATCCAGATCGTACGCCGTCTGCAGCCACTTCTTCACCTCGGCGTCAATGTCTTCAACCGACGTAATCTCGATGCGATGCGTGATGCGATCGCCCTTCTTGAGGCCGCCGGTGTCGATCACACGCTTGGGCAATTTGCCCTTGGCGCCCTTGAGACACAGCGCGAAATCAATGCGCGTCAGCGTTGCGGGCTTGATCTGCGCGAACACATGGTTGCGATACAGCGGCACAATCGTTGCGCACGGGCAGACTTTCACATCGCTGCCCAGCGCTTGTCCAAGATCGATCAGCGCATCGTGAATCGGCTTGAGATGCGCTTTCTTGCCCGAGTACATCGCGTCGACGTATTTCGCGGCCGCGCGCAGGTACGCATCGGGGTCGCCATCGTCCTCGCCCTTGCCCACGCTGCGCTCGGCGATCCACCATGCGTAGTTTGTGCCGAGTCCGTGCCTGGCCTTCAGCCAGTCGCGTCGCGCGACTTCATCCGTCGGCCCGCTGCGGTTGACGAAGGCGATCCATTCCTCGATCGTGCGCCCGGTCTTGCCCTTGAGTTGTGCGATGCCGCTGGCCACCATCGCGACTGAAGGATGCACGCTGTAGAGTGACTTCGACTTCGATCCTGAAGCGGGCTTCGATCGAGTGGCGGGCATGGGAAGCGTTCCTGATCGTTGGCGAGCGATTGTTCCGAACAATGTAGCGATGTCGTCCCTCGCACACGATCCTGCGATCGCATCGCCCAATCGCGGCAATGCGCTGCTCGCGCTGCTGCTGCTGGTGCCGGCACCGACGCTGGGCGTGCTGGCCGCGATGTGGTGGGAACCGACGCGCGGCACGCCGCTGGGCCAAGG
>DATKJG010000331.1:0-3985 GCA_035543215.1 Phycisphaerales bacterium
GGGCGTGATGCTCACGGCGGAGTTGGTGCCGCAGTGGTGATCATCGAACTCGCGCACCATCGTGCCGGTCCGGGTGTCCCAGACGCGCAGGCGTTCATCGACAGCGCTGGTGAACATCAGCGGCTCGGTGGGATGGAAGAGGATGGTGCGAATGCGGCCGGTGTGGGCCTGGTTCTGGCGCACGAGCGTGCCGGTGGCGGCATTCCAGATGCGCAGCATGCCCGTGCTGTCGCCGGTGGCGATCTGCGTGCCATCGCGGTTGAAGGCGACAGCGACGCGGCCTTCGTGGCCGGCCAGACGCAGCGTTCCGCGATCGGGCGCGAGATCCCAGACGCGCACCAGGCCGTCGCCGAAGCCAGCGACCAGGCGCGTGCCGTCGGGGCTGAGCGCGCCGGTGAGCACGCTCTGGGGAATCGAGAGCGGCTGGCGGCGGCGATGCTCCTTGACGTCCCAGCACTCGATGTTCCACCAGCCGCCTGCATAGATGGTTGCGCCATCGGGACTGACGGCGACGAACCGCACCGTGCCGTTGGGGGCTGAGAGCGTGTCGGTGCACGTGCCGCTGGCGACGTCCCATGTCTTGACCATCTGGTCGCCGCCGCCGGAGACCAGGGTCCTGCCATCGCGCGTGAACGCGAGGTTGGCGTGTGCAGGGAAGTCACGGCCGGAATCCATGACGGATTCGGCCTTGAGGATTCGAGGCTCGCCCTGGGCATTCTGCCACAGGCACAGGTTGCCGTCGTAGCCGTAGGAGGCGAGGACGGTGCCGTCCGGGCTGTAGACCACGCGCGTGATCAAGCCCTTGTGGCCGGGCAGCTCGCGCGCGATGACCTTCTCGGCGACGTCGAAGATACGGACGATGCCTTCGCTGCCTGCGAACGCGAGCGACTGGCCATCTGGCGCGAACGCCAGCGCGCGGATCGGCGACTTGGCTGCAGGCAGTTCGCCAGCGGGCTGGCCATCGGGGAGATGCCAGAGCTTGACGAATCCGCCATCGCAACTGGTCGCGAGCGTGGCGGAATCGGGACTGATGGCCGTGCCGAAGATCGCGCGGTTATGCCCCTTCCAGGAGTGAATCGGCTTGAGCGTGCGTCCGTCCCAGATCGCAACCGTTCCGTCCGCGCCGGTGGTGATCAGCCAGCGGCCATCGGGCGAGAACGCCGTCGCAAGCGCCTGCGCCTTGTGGGCCTTGAACGTCGCGAGGCATGGTTCGCGCGAGTACAGCTCCCACAGGGCTCAGTGCGTGAGCGGGGAATCGGGATCGCGCAGGTGCTCGGGCCAGAGCAGGTCCTCGGCCTCGCGGATGTTGCCGTTGTATCCAAGCAAGCGGCCGCGCTCGACGTTGCTGACCGCCAGTTGCTGGGCCAGGCGCGAGGCGTTGTCGATGGCCAGATGCCGCGCGGCGCTCTCGGATTGCTGCAGCGTCTGGGCCTGGTTGCGCGCGATGGTCGCCTGGATGGCGTAGATGGAGACGGCGACCATCGATAGCAGGAGCGTGGCGAACACCGCAGCAATCGCCGTCACCGCCGCGCGGTTGCGCTTGGCGAACTTCTGGAACTGGTAGACCAGCGACGGCGGCCGCGCGACGATCGGATGATCGTCGAGGTAGCGCCGGATGTCGGCGGCGAGGTCGGCCGCGGTCGCATAGCGCCGATCCGCCTCGCGCTCCAGCGCCTTCGAGATGATAGTGTCGAGATCGCCGCGGAAGTATCGATCGATCGAACTCAGCGGCGTCGGCTCGTGCTCGCCGATGATGCGCACCGCCTCGGGAATCGTCTTGCCGCGAAGGTCGTGCGGCAGGCGGCCGGTCAGCAGTTCGTAGCCGATTACTCCCAGCGCGTAGATGTCGGAGCGCGCATCGAGTTTCGTCGGATCGCCGGCGACCTGCTCGGGACTCATGTACGGAATCGTGCCGATGAGTTGCCCGATGTCGGTGCGCAGCGTGGTGGTGTGAATGTCGGCGTCGGTCGATCGCGCGATGCCGAAATCGAGAATCTTCGGCTGGCACACCGGCTGGTGGCCATCGACGCTGGTGCCTTCATCGATGACGAGAATATTGGCCGGCTTGAGATCGCGGTGAATCACGCCCTGCATGTGAGCATGCTGCACGGCATCGCAGATGCGGATCAGGATCTCCAGCCGCTGCCTTGAGCCGAGGTCCTTCGAATGTGCGTACTCCAGCAGCGGCTGGCCCTTGACGTACTCCATCGCGAAGTACGGCTGGGCGCCAGCGCCGGAGTCGGCGGTTCCCGCTTCGAAGATCTGCGCAATGCCCGGATGCTGCAGCCGGCCGAGCACCTGCGTCTCGTGCTCGAAGCGCCGCAGCATCGCTGCCGAGACGTATCCGGGCTTGACCACCTTGAGCGCGACGGTGCGGCGCGGGCGATCCTGCTCGGCGAGATAGACCATGCCCATGCCGCCCTCACCCAGAGAGCCGAGGATTCGGTATCCGCCGATGCGATCGCCGGGCTTGGCCATCCCAGCCAGAGCCGTCTCCCGACGCGAGCGCGCGGCGAGCGATGAGAGCGTGGCCTGGGCGGCGGCGGCGGCCCGCTCGATGTTCACCTTCGGCGCATCGACGTGCATCAGCAGCGTCTGCACTTCCTTGAGCAGGTCCGCATCGCCGGCGCACTGCTCGCGCAACAGAGCGGTGCGCTCATCGAGGGGTGCATCGACGACCGCACCGAAAACATCCTTCACGCGCTGGTAGCGGTTGGTTTCCATTCCGAAATACGGCGGCTCAGGCGTCGCTCAGCGCTCTCGACAGCCATGCCTTGGCCATCTTCCAGTCGAGTTCGACCAAGCGCGTGGAGACTCCCAGCACCTCCGCTACCTCTTCAACGGAAATCCCTGCGAAGAAGCGCAATTCAACCACGCGGGCCTGCCGCGGATCGACCTTGGCGAGGTTCTGGAGGGCTTCATCCAGGGCCAGGACGTCCAGTTCGCCCAGTTCCCCGCCACCGCTGACCATAGCTCCCGGGCCGTTGGAGTCGAGAAGAAGCTCGTCCCAGTCGCCGCCGCGCTTCAAGGCGCTCCGCGATCGGGCATGGTCGATCAGGATTTGCCGCATCGCCGTGGCGGCGACGGCGCAGAAATGGGCGCGATCCTTCCACTGGGGCGAGGTCTGATCGATCATCTTCAGATATACCTCGTGCACCAATGCCGTGGGCTGAAGCGTGTGATCGAGGGGTTGATGCCGGAAGTGAGCCGCAGCGCGAGCGCGCAGCTCGTCGTAGACCAGCGGCAGCAGGGCTTCGGCGGCATCGCGCTCGCCGTGGGCCAGCCGGTGCAGCATCTGCGTCGCCGTTTGAACATCGAACGTCACGTCAACCATTGTACTGCCCGAAATGCCCGTGTAATCGGGCTACCATCTTCGCATGGCCAGAACCCCTTCAACCATGGTGGAGCTGGGAACAACCGCGCCGCGTTTCAGTCTGCCTGAACCGGCAACCGGGCGCAGCGTCTCGATCGACGACTTCAAGACCACCCCGGCCCTTCTGGTGATGTTCATCTGCAACCACTGCCCCTTCGTCAAGCACGTGAGGGCTGAACTGGCGAAACTGGGCCGCGACTATCAGAAGAAGGGCGTTGCGATCGTCGCCATCAACTCCAACGACGTCGCCAACTACCCCGACGACAGTCCGGAAAAGATGAAGGAGGAAATGAAGGCGGCGGGCTACACCTTCCCGTATCTCTTCGACGAGTCGCAAAGCGTGGCTCGCGCCTATGACGCGGCGTGCACGCCCGACTTCTTCCTGTTCGATCGAGCGCATCGGCTGGCGTACCGCGGGCAACTGGATGACAGCCGGCCGGACAGCGGCATTCCGGTGACAGGCACGGACCTCCGCGCCGCGCTCGAGGCCGTACTTGCCGACAAACCGGTGAACTCCAGGCAGATGCCGAGCATGGGATGCAACATCAAGTGGAAGGCGTGAGGGTGCATCGCAGCATGCCCGACGCCTCTGCCGATCAGGTTCTGCTCGAA
>DATKJG010000332.1:0-2010 GCA_035543215.1 Phycisphaerales bacterium
ATCGCGGCGAGGAAGCAGTGGCCACGCTGCAGGAAGCGCTGCAGGGGCGCACGCGTTTGCTCGGCTCGCACGACCCGCAGGTGCTGGTGACGATGAGCAACCTCGCGGACGGCTACGACCGCATCGGCCAGCCCGCGCGCATGCTGGAGATGGAACTGCAGGCGCTGAGTCTGGCGGAGAAACTGGCTGATCCGCCGCGCATGACGCTGCTCGAACTCAACAATAACGTCGGCGCTTCGTACCAAGATCTCAACGACAACGAGATGGCGCGGCCGTATCTGGAGAAGGCTGCAGACATGGCGCGCGGCTTCCTCGGCGAGGAGCATCCGGCGACACTGTCGATCGAGGCCAACCTTGCCGGACTCGAGGCCGAGAGCGGCAACACGCAGAAGGCCCTCGACCTGTTGAACAACGTCATCGCGATTCGCACGCGGCTGCTCGGGCCTGATGCGCACGACACGTTCACGGCCCGCTACGCGTACTGGAACGCGATGTGGCACGGCGGGCGCCTCGACGAGGCAGCGGTGGGATACAAGGGTCTGCTGGCGGATCTCGTTCGCGCGCTGGGCGATGATCACTGGCTCGCGGCCCAGACGCGTGCTGCGCTCGCGCTGGCGCTGCTCAACGGCGGCCGCGTCGATGAGGCGCTTCCCTACGCTGAGAAGGCCGTGAGCCAGTTCACGTCGCTGTATGGCCCGGATCACGCCCGCACGAAGAACGCGAGGCAGACGCTGGAGTCGATCAGGACTGCCCTGGCGAGGAAGTGAAGTCCCGCGGCAGAGCCCGGGGCTCATGTGGCGATGGCGTTGAATTGCGGCTGAATACCGAGTGTGGGGTGCGTTGACGGGCCCGCGCGCCCGGCGAATTCAGTAGCGGTAGTACTCGGGTTTGTACGGCCCTTCCACCGGCACGCCGATGTAGTCGGCCTGATCGGGCGTGAGCGTCGTCAACTTCGCACCGAGTTTCTCCAGGTGCAAGCGGGCCACGTCCTCATCCAGTTTCTTGGGCAGCGTGTAGACCTTCTTCTCGTACTTCGCGGCGTTGGCGTGCAGTTCGATCTGCGCGAGCACCTGGTTGGTGAAGGATGAACTCATCACGAACGACGGGTGGCCGGTGGCGCAGCCGAGATTCAGAAGCCGGCCTTCGGCCAGCAGGATGACGCTGTGAGGCTTCACGCCCTTGGCGGGATTGGCGGCGAACTTCCATTCATCGACCTGAGGCTTGATGTTGATGCGCGTGACGCTCGGCCAGCGCTGCAGGCCGGCCATGTCGATCTCGTTGTCGAAGTGGCCGATGTTGCCGACGATCGCGTTGTGCTTCATCTTCGCCATGTGCTCGGCGGTGATGATGTTCTTGTTGCCGGTGGCGGTGACGAAGATGTCGGCGGTCTCCAGCACATCCTCGAGCGTGGCGACCTGGTAGCCGTCCATGCACGCCTGCAGGGCGCAGATGGGATCAATCTCGGTGACGACGACGCGGCACTGCTGGCCGCGCAGCGACTGCGCACAGCCCTTGCCCACGTCGCCATAGCCGAAGACGACAGCAACCTTGCCCGCGAGCATGACGTCGGTCGCCCGCATGATGCCGTCGACCAGAGAGTGGCGGCAGCCGTAGATGTTGTCGAACTTCGACTTGGTGACGGAGTTGTTGACGTTGATCGCGGGAAAGAGCAGCGTCTTGTTGTGCGCCATCTGATAGAGGCGCGTCACGCCAGTCGTGGTCTCCTCGCTGACGCCCCTGATGTCCTTGGCGACAGGCTCCCAGAACTTCGGGTTGGCGTTGTGCAGGTCGCTGAGCAGTTGCAGGACGATGTGGAGTTCTTCGCTGTCGGCGGTGGAGGGATCGGGCACTTTGCCGGCGCGATCGAACTCCAGGCCCTTGTGCACAAGAAGCGTCGCGTCGCCGCCGTCATCGAGAATGAGATTCGGACCCTTGCCGTCTTCCCAGATCAGCGCCTGCAGCGTGCACCACCAGTACTCGGGAAGCGTCTCGCCCTTCCACGCGAACACC
>DATKJG010000333.1:0-2614 GCA_035543215.1 Phycisphaerales bacterium
CGGCAAGTGCCCAGCCAAACGAGTCGCCTTCCTCCGATGCATCCAGCCCGATGGCATCCTGCGTGAACACCAGGTTGCCCGTCGCCGTCAGCCGCGAAAGCGAGCCCAGCATCACGTGCACCGCGCCGGCGTCGGCGAATGCATTCACCATCTGGCCCGGAGCGCCCACCGCCAGGTCGCCGATGCCGTCGCCTGTGAAGTCGGCAGCCACCAGCGAGGAACCGAACCGATCGCCGGTTTCGGCTGCATCAAGCATGCCGCCCGAGCCCTGCCACCACACCTGGCTGAACTTGCGATTCAACCCGGTGGCCGAGCCATAGAGGATGTGCACGATGCCTGCATCGACGATGTCGCCGACGTCTTCGCCCGGCACGCCGATGGCAAGGTCCGCGAAGCCGTCCTTGTTGAAATCGCGGGCTGCGAGGGCTGCGCCGAATTCGTCGCCTTCCTCCGCCGCGTCGGCGATGCCCGTGGAATCCTGATGCCAGATCTGGTTGCCGTTGGAACGAAGGCTGTTGGGCGAGCCGTAGAGGATGGCGACAGCGCCGGCGTCGTAGATCGAGCCCAGGTCCTCGCCCGGGATGCCGATGGCGAGGTCGGCGAAGCCGTCCTTGTTGAAGTCGCCGCAGGCCAGGGCCGAGCCGAAGCGGTCATCGATTTCGGAAGCGTCGAGCACGCCGCTGGAGTTCTGATGCCAGAACTGCGAGCCGCTGGCGGTGAGTTGGACGCTGGAGCCGCAGATGATGTGCACCGCGCCCGCGGAGATCAGGGCACCGATGTTCTCGTGCGGTGCACCCACGGCGAGGTCGGCGATGCCATCGCCATTGAAGTCAGCGGATTTCTGGGCATGCGCGGCGCTGCCTGTAAGCAGGCCGCCGGCGACACAGGCGGTCAACGCCATGCGTGACACGGTGGAGATGCGGCGCTTCATTTCTTGTTCTTGCTCCTCTTCGTCTGCGGTTGTGCGGGCGGGGCGGGGGAACTCTCGGTGGGCCTGAGTCTCAGCCTTGGGTCCAAGGCACTCAGTCCCGTTGCAAACGTATCCCAGGCCAGCGCCGCGGCTGGAAAAGCAAGGTTCTCGGCCGATCGAGTTGTCGAAAGAGTTCGGTCCGCGCCGACAACGCGGGCCGTCGGGCTCAACCGTCACAGGGCATACAGGTTCGCCAGTCTGCCTTGGTGGAACGCGCACGCTGGCCTCGTTCACGGACTCGCAGCCACGACAGGCCTTGTCGCGATCGCCACCCCTGCCTCCGCTCCGCGCCGAAGCAGTTCGTTCAGAATCCCCTGCTGCAGGTTTGGCTCCAGCGTCGAGTCGGCTTCGATCGCTTCGGCCGCAGCATCGAGATCGCGATAGAAATCAATCAACGATGACGGCGATGGCGCTGATGTCGGCGAAGCTCCCCCTCTCGTCGTCGCGGCCGCATTGACGATCGCTTCATCCGCCGCGGCGCTGGCGCGCGACTTGAGCGCAAGCAACTTCTGCCGCGCATCGATCCTTGCTGACAGCGGCGTGGTTTCCCAGAGGCGGATGTATTTGTCGAGCGAGCCGCTGATCAGGCGCGAGCCGTCGGGCGCGAAGTTCACGCACAGGACGACGTACTTGTGCTCGCGCAGTACCGCCACTTCCTCGCCGCTGGGCATGTCCCAGAGATGGACGGCGGCATCGCCCGAGCCCGTGGCCAGTCGCGAACCATCGGGGCTGAAGCACAGGCCGGTGACGGCCTCGGCGTGGGCCAGCGGCTGGCCGGCGGGCGCGTGCGAGTCGACATCCCATAGGCGTGCGGTGTGATCATCGCTGGTGCTGACCAGGAGCAGACCATCGGGGCTGAATGCGACGGCGTTGACGATGTTGGTGTGGCCCTTGAGCACGCCGCGCGGCTCGCCGCTCGCCACATCCCACAGGCGCACGGTGCCGTCGGCCCCGGCGGAGGCAAGCAGCCGGCTGTCGGGACTGAAGGCGACGAAGCGCACCGGCCCTTTGTGGCCGCGAAGGACGGCCAGGGTCTCGCGCGATTCGAGATCCCATATGCGGATCGTTGAATCCTGCGAAGCAGAGGCGAAGACGCGGCCGTTGGGCGCCATGGCGACGCCGAAGATGTCATCCTCGTGGCCGGTGAGCACGGCCTCGCAGCGGCCGTTGCGCATGTTCCAGATGCGCAGCGTGTTATCGACCGAGCCGGAGATGAGGCGCGAACCATCGGGAGTGAAAGCCACTCCCTGCACGTAGCCTTCGTGGCCGTGAAGTGCGGCAACGAGCGTGGCTGATTCGGCGTCCCAGATGCGGACGATGCCATCGTTGGTGCCGGTGGCGAAGCGGCGGCTGTCGGGGCTGAAGACGGCCGTCATGACGAGGTTGCGGGCCCCGCTGTGGATGGCCCCGCTATCGCGCGCGCCGGCGGCGTCCCACAGGCGGATGCTCTGATCGAAGCCAAGCGTGACGATGTTGACGAGGTCCTTGTCGGCGGCGACGCGGACAAAGTGGCTGCCGGGCGCGCGGAGCACGCCGACCTCTTCGCCGGTGGCCACGTTCCACAGCCGCAGCGTGCCATCGTGCGAGCCGGAGATGAGTTCGGAATCGTCGGCGCTGAAGCGGCACCATGAGACGATGTCTTTG
>DATKJG010000334.1:0-2145 GCA_035543215.1 Phycisphaerales bacterium
ATGCCGAGTTTCGCGATCACGATGCCGGCGAGCACGACACCGATCATCGAGGTCGCCAGGCCGAACACCTTCACCACCGTCGCGATCTGCGTCAGCGTGTAACCCTTGTCGATGTAGAACGTATTCGCCATCGAGCCCATCGCGAACTCGGTCAGGCGATAGGTGCTCATGAACAGCAGGATGAACACGGCGGTGCGCCAGCCGAAGCGACCGAAGAAATCGATCAGCGGGCAAATCACCGCACCGATGAACCACGCGCCGGCGTTGCGCATCCAGTGCGGCCAGTGAGTGCGCTGATCCAGCCAGGCGATCACGCGTTCTTCGCGTTGCATAGTATCGCGCGACGCGCCTGCTTCCGGCTCGCGACTCGCTAACGTTGTTATCACGCCGACTGCCACCAGCGCAGCCATCGTTGTGTAGCTCGCCTGCCAGCCGAACCCGGCCGCAACTGTCATCGCGCCCGCGCTACCGGCAATCAGCGCGCCGCGATAACCCAACTGATAAGCGGCAGCCATTGCGCCCTGCATCTGTGGCGGCGCGGACTCGATGCGCCATGCATCGATTGCAATGTCCTGGGTCGCCGCGCAGAACGCGACGAACAAGGCCCACATGGCGACGCGCAGAACATCTGCGGACGGATTGCTGAAAGAAAGGTTGAGCAGCCCGATCGCGATGCCCGCCTGGGCGAGCAACATCCAGCTCCGGCGCCGGCCGAACAGTCGATACAGCAGCGGCAGTTTGGTGCGATCGACGACTGGCGCCCACAGGAACTTGATCGAGTAGACGATGCCGACCCACGCCAGCATACCGATCGTCGCGCGCTGAATGCCATCCTGGCGCAACCACGCCGACAACGTCTGGAACACGAGAAAGAACGGCAGGCCGGCCGAGAAGCCGAGCAGCAGCATCGACAGCATGCGCGGCTGCCGATAGACGAGCACGGCCTGCAGCCAGCCGCGCCCCTTATTGCCGGCCGCAGTCGGTTGCTCAGCGGCGCTCAAAGGTCGTAGTCCATCACGAGCGGCGCGTGATCGGAGAAACGCCGCTTCTTATAAATACTCGCGCCGAGCACGCTGCCGCGCAGGCCCGGGCTGAGGATCTGGTAGTCGATGCGCCAGCCGACATTGTTCGCCCAGGCCTGGCCGCGGTTCGACCACCACGTGTACTGGTCGGGCTTTGGGTTGATCTCGCGGAAACCGTCGACGTAGTTCTCGTCCCCGAACAGCGCGTCGAGCCAGGCGCGCTCCTCGGGCAGGAAGCCGGAGTTCTTCCGGTTCGAGCGCCAGTTGCGCAGGTCGATCTCCTTGTGCGCGATGTTCCAGTCGCCGCACAGGATGAAGTCGCGTCGCTTGCGCTTGAGCGCGCGCAGATGCGGCATGAACTCGCCGAGAAAGCGGAACTTCGCACGCTGCCGGTCCTCGCCGGAGGAACCCGACGGCAGGTACACCGAGACCACCGACAGCTTGCCGAACTGCGCTTCGAGGTAGCGTCCTTCGCCATCGAACTCTTTCGAGCCGTAACCGATCGTGACGTTATCGGGCTTGCGCTTCGCGTAGATCGCGACGCCGCTGTAGCCCTTCTTCAGCGCATCGAAGTAGTAGCAGTGATAGCCCTTCGGGCGATACAGCGCGTCGCCGAGCTGATCTTCCTGCGCCTTGGTCTCCTGGACGCACACGACGTCCGGCTCCTGCGCCCCGATCCAGCGAAACACGCCCTTGCTGCCTGCAGAGCGAATGCCGTTGGCGTTGAGAGTGATGATGCGCATGCCGCCATTATAGAGAGATGTATAGAATCCCTTCATGTCCGCGTCCTTCATCGACCTGTGTCTGCGCCTGGGCGTGCTGCGGTTCGGCGAGTTCAAGCTGAAGTCCGGCCGCCTCAGTCCGTATTTCTTCAATGCCGGCTCGTTCAACACCGGCGGCGGCCTCGCCGAGCTCGGGCGCCACTACGCGGATGCGATCCACAAGACTGCGTGGTCTTTCGACGTGTTGTTCGGGCCCGCCTACAAAGGCATTCCGCTGGTGGCTGCCGCGTCGATCGCACTCGCGGACCGCCACGGTCGCGACGCGCCGTGGGCGTTCAACCGCAAGGAAGCGAAGGATCACGGCGAAGGCGGCAACATCGTCGGCACGCCGTTGCGTGGGC
>DATKJG010000335.1:0-5593 GCA_035543215.1 Phycisphaerales bacterium
AGGAGCGCGGTATGCCGCGGAACTTCGGCGGCGTGCTGCGAGGTGCACTGGCGGCTGAGGCCACTGCGCCGGATCACGTCGTATTCGAGCACGGCGACCCGGAATGGTGGTCGAGCGTCGGCGCTGCAACGGACCGGGCGCCCGAAACGGAGTCGAAGCCGGCTGCACAGATTTCGGAACCGAAGATCGTCCTCGCACCCGATCGCGATGATGCTGCCCGCGGCGAGGCTGCGGTCTCGGCCTCGATGTGGCAGGAGCGTGCCGCAGCCCGCAAGCAGGCGTCGGCTCTGCGCGAGCATCTGCGACTCAAATCACCCGAAGGCAGCGAGCGCGGCTCGGTCATGCACAGACTCTTCCAGGAGATTGAGTGGCTCGAGGATTTTGCCATCGACGATGCAGCGTTGCTTACGCTGGCGCGTGCCGTTGCACCGCGGCGCGATGAGTCATGGCATCGCAAGCAGATCACGGCGTTTCGCGGCATGCTGGCCAGGCCGGAGATCTCGACAGCGCTTTCGCGCGGCGCGAATGATCACAATCTGATTCGACTCCATCGCGAACTGCCGTACGCGCGACTGGTGGATTCCGGCGTGCAGGCCGGATCGATCGACCGGCTCGTGCTGCGATTGGATGCACGCGGTCGCGTCACGAGCGCGACGGTGATCGACTTCAAGACCGATGCCCTGGCGCAATCGACGCCCGCGGCCCAGGCCGAGACGCATCGCCAGCAACTTGAGATCTATCGCGATGCGGTCGCCGAGATGTTCGATCTCGCGCCCAAAGCGATCGAGATGGTCGTGCTGCTGGTGGGGCTCGGCGCGGCTGTGCGGCTGTAGGTGGGCACCGCCTGACGTGCGTGACATGTCGCGGATTCGCCCTCTCGCGACACGTCGCGAACCGGCCCGCCGTTACACTGCATGGCGATGGAGACCGTGCTTTCCGTTGCCGACGCCCGCAAACGGTTCGCGGCGAACACCGCTCTCGATGGCGCGGCGATGTCGCTTCGCAAGGGCGAATGGCTGGCGCTGCTGGGGCCCAACGGTGCGGGCAAGACCACGCTCATTCGCGCCGTCGCCGGCCGCGTGATCCTCGATGGCGGCACGATCGATCTCCTCGGGCAGACGATTTCCAATGGGCAGGCATCGGGAGCCGCAGCCGTCGAAGCGCGCAGGAACCTCGGCATCGTGCCGCAGGACCTGGCCTTGTATCCGCTGCTGACCGCGGCTGAGAACATGATGGCCTTCGGCGCGCTACACGGCGTGCCCAAGGCCGAACTCAAGGATCGTGTGCGGTGGGCCCTCGAATGGACCGGCCTCAACGATCGAGCCAAGTCGCTGTGCAAGACGTTCTCGGGCGGCATGAAGCGACGGCTCAACATCGCCTGCGGCATCCTGCACCGGCCCAAGGTCGTTCTGCTCGATGAGCCGACCGTCGGCGTCGATCCGCAGAGTCGCGAGCGCATCTGGGCGATGCTCGCGCAATTGCGCGATGAGGGCGCTTCGCTGCTGCTGACCACGCATCAACTGGACGAGGCGCAGCAGATCTGCGATCGCATCACAATCATCGATCGCGGCAAGACGATCGCTGACGGCACGATAGATCAACTGGTGGCGAAGACCCTTGGCAAGGGCCGGCGCGTGACGGTCTCATTCGAGCCGCCGCTGCCGGCCGGCGCGGCCGTTCCGGCGGGCATGACGCTCAACGACGATCGCCGCAGCGTTACGGGGAGCATCCAGGACGTCGCCAACGAACTGCCGGCGCTGCTGGCGCGGCTTTCGACAGCCGGCGCCAAGGTGGAAGACGTGCACCTCGAGCGGCCGACGCTGCACGCGGTGTTCATCGCACTGACCGGCCGGGAATTGCGCGAGTAACGCCCATGCTGAAACACGTTCCGATGATGCTGTGGATGGCGTGGACCAGCCTGAAGCGCGACAAGGTCGTGCTCATGCTCACCTTCGCGCTGCCGATCGCCTTCTTCTCCATCTTCGTCGGCATCTTCGGCAGCCAGGTGACCGGCGGCGGTGGCATGTCGAAGATCAAGGTCGCGCTGGTGAACCTCGACGCGTCACCCAACGCGCAGCGTTTCGTCGACGCGCTCAAGAAAGAAGGCGGATTGCGGATCATCACGACGGTCGGCACGGATCAGCCGCACACGCTGAGCCGCGAGGACGCCGAGAACATGGTCAAGGACGGCGACGCGGGCGTGGGGTTGGTGATTCCAGAAGGATTCGGTAAGGACTTTCCCAACTTCGCTTTCGGCGGCGATGGCGGCGATGGCGGCGCCAAGGCAGTAGAGATCCTCGCCGACAAGCAGCGCGATCCCGTCGCGCCGCAAGTGGTCGCGGGACTCATGCAGAAGGCGGCGATGATGGGCGCGCCGGACCTGATGATGGAGAACGGCCTGGGACAGTTCGAGAAGTACGCCGGCGCGCTCACGCCCGAGCAACGCGCCGCGATCGACCAGTGGCTGCCGCAGTTGCGCGAAGAAGTGCGCGAGAACGCCGCCGCGACGCAGCCGACGACTCAATCGTCCACGGCAAGCGGTTCGGATGCAGGCAGCGCCTTTGAAGGCCTCGTGAAAGTCAACGTCGTCAACGTGCAGCAGGACCACAAGAGCGACTGGGAGGCGTACGTCTCCTTTCAGGTGGCACAAACGGCGGTGATGTTCCTGCTGTTCTCGATGGCGGGCGCGGCGGGATCGCTGCTCGATGAACAGGAGAACGGCACGCTCGAGCGCATCCTCTCATCCAACCTCGGCATGGGCGGCTTGCTCATGGGCAAGTGGTTCGTGATTGCCGCCATCGGTATTGTCCAACTGGCGGTGATGTTCCTCTGGGCGTGGAAGCCGTTCGGCCTGCCGCTATTCACGGCTCATCACCTCGGGGGGTGGGCGATCATGTCGATCGCCACCGCCGCGGCCGGCGCGGGCTTCGGCATGGTGCTCGCCACCGCTTGTCGCAGCCGCGGGCAACTCGGCGGCGTGTCGACCATCGTGATCCTGATCATGAGCGCCGTGGGCGGCAGCATGTTCCCGCGCTTCATGATGAGCGAAGGCCTGAAGAAAGCCGGCCTTGCGACCTTCAACGCCTGGGCGCTCGATGGGTATCAGAAGGTGTTCTACGACAACCTGCCGCTATGGAATCTCTGGCCGCAGGTGAGCGTGCTGCTGGGGCTGACGATCGTGTTCATGCTCATGGCGCGGCTGCTGGCGCGGCGATGGGAAGCGATGTGACGAGCGAATCGGGCGAGTTCCCCTTGCCGATCCCGCGGCGCGAAGTAGGATGCGCCGCATGGGATCGGCGCGATCCAAACGGGTCCGGCGTCTGAGCATCGCAGGCATTGTGCTTGCGGCGCTCGTCGGCGTGTTCCTGGGCGTCAGCGGCTTCACCTTCGTCGAGGCTCGCGGCCTGTCGTATCTCTCAAACGATCCGACCACGTGCGTGAACTGCCACATCATGCGCGAGCAATACGACTCGTGGCAGAAGTCGAGTCACCACGCCTTCGCCGTGTGCAACGACTGCCATGTGCCGCACGACTTCCTCGGCAAGTACTGGACCAAGGCCGAGCACGGCTTCCGGCACTCGTGGGGCTTCACGTTCCAGAACTTCCACGAACCGATTCGGATGAAGGATTCGAGCCGGGCCGCGGTGCAGGGCAACTGCCTGCGCTGTCACCAGTCGCTGGTGAGCGAGATCACGCACTATTCGGCGGTTGAGAAGGACGCCAACAACTGCATTCGATGCCACAGTTCGGTCGGACACGGCGCGAACCGTTAGCCAACCCTCAGAACCATGCGTCGCCTGATCTACATCCTCATCGTGCTCCTCGTGGCCGGCGCGACCATCGCCGCGATGCTGCTGCTGCAGAGCATCTTTACGCGCAAGCGCGAGGCTGAGCAGGTCGTCTTCAAACTCGTTGACATCGACGAGACGACCGTCGATCCGGCGACGTGGGGCAAGAACTTTCCCCGGCAGTACGACGCCTACCGCCGCACCGTGGACATGGAACGCACGCGCTACGGCGGCAGCGAGGCCGACGAGGTGCAGGGCTCGCACACCTACAGCAAGATCGAGGCGGATCCACGACTGAAGACCATGTGGGCCGGTTACGCCTTCGCCGTCGATTTCCGCGAGGAGCGCGGCCACGCGTACATGCTCGTTGATCAGCGCGACACCGAACGCGTCAAGCAGTTCAAGCAGCCGGGCGCATGTCTGCACTGCCACGCCTCGGTCATCGACGCCTATCGCGAAGTGGGCCGAACGAACGGCGCGGCGGGCGATGCCGGGGAATCGCTTACGTCAGCCGACGGCATCGCGCAGCTGATGGCGGGCTTCGAGAAGGTCTGCGCCATGCCGTACGCCGACGCGACGGCGCTGGTGCAGCATCCAGTCGGCTGCATCGACTGCCACGATCCATCCACCATGCAGTTGCGCGTCACGCGTCCGGGATTCCTCAACGGCATCGCCGTGTTTGCTGCAAGCAGTGATCCGGCTCCCCACCTGCCGAGCGTTGAGCGTTGGCGCACGGGCGATCGCGCGAAGCCATACGATCCGAACGCGCTCGCGACGCGGCAGGAGATGCGCTCATTCGTCTGCGGCCAGTGCCACGTCGAGTACTACTTCAAGGGCGAGGGCAAACTGCTCACCTATCCCTGGCACAACGGCCTGAAGGTGCAGCAGATCGAGAAGTACTACGACGATGCGGGCTTCAAGGACTGGACGCACGCGCTCACCGGCGCGAACGTGCTTAAGGCGCAGCATCCGGAGTTCGAGACCTGGAGCCAGGGCATTCACGCGCGCTCTGGCGTGGCGTGCGCCGACTGCCACATGCCCTACATGCGGCAAGGCGCGATCAAGATCAGCGACCACCACGTGCGCAGCCCGCTGCTCAACATCAACAACGCCTGCCAGACCTGCCATCGCTACAGCGAGGAGGAACTGCTGGCGCGGGCGAAGACCATCCAGGATCGCACGCACGACATGATGGATCACGCCCTCGACGCCCTGACGCAACTGATCGCGGCGATCGAATCAGCCAAGGCCGCCGGCGCCAGCGACGAGCGATTGCAGGCCGCCCGTCAGCTGCAGCGCCGGGCCCAGTTCCGGCTCGACTTCATCAACGCCGAGAACTCCATGGGCTTTCACGCCGATCAGGAAACCGCGCGCACGCTGTCCGAGGCGATCGACTACGCGCGCCAGGGACAGATCGCGCTGCTCACAGCCGGGCTCAAGTAACGCCGCCCGGGTGCGTGCATCAATCGACAGGCGCCGTGATGATCGGCTGAACCGGCTCATCGATGAGGTCGAGGTTGGTCCGCAGGCGGAAGATCGACTGCAGGGCGTTGCGCTGAGCGTGGAAGAACTTCAGCGTGTACACCTGGCCGTCCACAAGGTGCATGCGGTCGATCTCGACGTACTGCGGGATGGTGCCCGGCAGCACGCCGCCGCGGTCCATAGCCAGTTCGTTGTTCACGAACAGCCACGCGTCGTCGTTGCCGGAGAACTCGAAGAACCCGCCCGTGCAGGCGTGATGGCGGAAGCGCACGGTCGCAACGTACGTGAAGTAGTTGTTGTGGCCCTGCGACTCGTTGCCGAAC
>DATKJG010000336.1:0-13230 GCA_035543215.1 Phycisphaerales bacterium
GGCGTGTCGATGGTCGATCTCAAGACGGCCCTGGTGCAGTTCGCCCGCGCGTACTTCGGGGACAAGGCCGAGGTGCGCACGCGTCCGAGCTTCTTCCCCTTCACCGAGCCTTCGGCCGAAGTCGACATTAAGATGAAGGTCAAGGGCGAATGGAAGTGGGTCGAACTCGGCGGCTGCGGCATGGTGGATCCCAACGTGTTCCAGGCTGTCGGCATCGACCCCGAGGAATGGACCGGCTACGCCTTCGGCCTTGGTATCGAACGCATCGCGATGCGCAAGTACGGCATCGGCGACATCCGCTGGTTGTTCGAGAATGACGCGCGCTTTCTGAGGCAGTTCTGAGGTGCGTGAACACACATCAAAGTTCCTGCGGCCCGCATGTAAGGCCGACGCGGCGCAGGATGATTGCAATCGCGTCCCGGTGAATCCAAAATAGTCTCACCATGACTTCTGATGACATTGACGTTGCCGGTCCGCCCATCGAGCCCGGACCGGTGATCGATGAGGCGCCGCCCAGCCGCTGGCCGACCGTGATCGGCACGGTGTCGCTCATCTATGCCATCGGCGGCACGCTCTGTGCACTTGGCATCATGTCATCAGGCTTCTTCACCGAGGCCATGATGGCAATGGGAGGCATGAAGGTGCAGATGCCCGGCGTGATCAAGGTCCTCAGCGCCGTGCAGGGCCTGTTGCTGCTGATCGCCAGCATCATGCTCATCACGGGCGCCATCGGCACGCTGAAGCGCAATCGCTCCGGTCCGGGCTTGATCAAGACATGGGTGCTGTACAGGCTCGTCCTGCTGGTGATCGGCGCGGCCACGACGATTCTCACCGCACCGGCTCAGCTGCAGTTTCAGCGATCTATGCTCGACGCCCAGCAACAGAGGATTGATGAGAACGGCGGCAGCATCCAGGTCAACAACGTCACCGATGAGCAACTCTGGCAGCGCGCCATGGTGGGAATGGGAGTGATGTCGGCCGTGTTCGCGGTGTATCCGCTTTTTGTCGGCTTCTACCTCTCGCGCAGGAAGGTCACCGCCGAAATCGCCGAATGGCCGTAAGGCGCGGCATGGAGCCCGCGAATCGCTGGAGCGCACGGAGTCAGTCGCGTGGATGAGCAGCCATTGTCGAATCCGCCCGCCATGCATCCGCCGATGATGCCGGGCATCAACGCCGCGCCGCGATCGGTGTGGCCGAGCGTGCTGGGCATCGTCGCGATGGTGTTCGGCGTTCTCGGCACGCTGCAAGGCGGACTGGGCCTGCTGGCGCCGATCTTCCTGGGCCGGTTCCGCACGTTTGTCAGTTCCACCGCGCAGGGGGCTGATCCGCTGGCGGGCTTTGATCAGCATAAGACAGAGATGACCATCTCCGCGCTGCTGACGATTGCCGCAGGCACGTGGCTGGTCGCCGGGGCGATCCTGCTGGTGCAACGCATGCGCGCCGCCCGGATCGTCCTGCTGTCGTGGGCGGCGATCAAGATGGGGGTCGTCGTCTTCGGCGCGTGGCTGGGCTACATCATGAACCAGGCCCAGTTCGCGGCGATGCAGCAGAGCGGAACCGTGCCGCCGGGCATGACTGGAATGATGGGCGTGATGAGCGTGGTGGGAGCGGTGATCGGCATCGCCTGGGGCTGGTGCCTGCCGATCTTCATGATTATCTGGTTCATGCGCCCGAAGGTTCGCCGCGACATCGCGACGTGGTAGCCGTGAGCGGCTACTGCGTGTGCGTCGCGCGGCCGCTGATCGCTTCATAATGGCGATTCACGGCCTCCCAGTTGATCACGTTCATGAACGCCGCAACATAGTCCTTGCGCTTGTTCTGGTACTTCAGGTAGTAGGCGTGCTCCCACACGTCGATCGGCAGCAGCGGCACAGCGCCCCAGACCGTGAGGTCCTGATGCTTTTCGGCCTGCGTGATGATCAGCTGGCCGCTGACGGGCTCGAGCGCGAGGATGGCCCAGCCGCTGCCCTCGACCGCGACGGCCGCCGCCTGGAACTGATCGGAGAATGCCTTGAATGAGCCGAAGTCGCTGTTGATGTGATCAGCGATCGTCCCGGGGCCGCCACTGGGCTGGCCGCCGGCGTTGGGACCCATCACATCCCAGAACAGCACGTGCAGCATGTGGCCTGAGCCGTGGAAGGCGAGGTCGCGCGACAAGGCCTTGATGTCGCCGCCCTTGCCGGCGCGGAAATCGGCCAGTCCCGCCAGCGCCTTGTTCAGGCCATCGACGTACGCCTGGTGATGCTTGTCGTGATGCAGCGACATGGTCTGGGCATCAATGTGCGGCTCGAGAGCCTCGGGCTTGTACGGCAGCGGGGGCAGCACATACTTGCGCGCCTTGGGATCCCAGCCGAGCCGCTCGGGCGTGATCGGCTGTTGCGTGGGCTTGATGGGCGAGGAATCCTGCGCGAACACAGGCGCGGCCAGCGCGCTGGCGCCGAGCATCGCGGAGATGCCAAGGCCAAGCGAGGCGACTGCCTCGCGGCGCGAGAGCGCATCGATCGAGTGCGTGTCATGTGACGGGCTGGGTTGATCGTGCATGCTCGCTCTCCTGTGAATGTCGGTTGTGCCTGCTAGGCTATCACGCTTCCCTCGCCGGGCGATCGGTCGCCCAGCCGATTCCACCAGTGTAAGCATTGCTTGTACCGCCAGAGGCTGCATGTCGTTTCTCGATGAAATCCAGTGGCGCGGGCTGCTGCACCAGGCCACGGCCGGCGACGACCTCCGCAGGCACCTGTCTTCATCGCGCGTGGCCTACGCCGGGTTTGATCCGACATCCGACAGCCTGACCATCGGGAACTTCATCCCGATCAAACTCCTGATGCACTGGCAACGGGCGGGGCACACGCCGATTGCGCTGATGGGTGGTGGAACGGGGCTGATCGGCGACCCGTCCGGCCGCGACGCCGAGCGCTCGCTCATGACGCGGGACCAGGTCATGGCCAATGTCGCCAGCCAGCGCGCGATCATGGAGAAACTCCTCGATTTCTCGCCGAAGATCTCCCACCGCGCGCGGATGATGAACAACATCGACTGGCTGGAAGGCATCGGCTACATCGCGATGCTGCGCGATGTCGGCAAGCACTTTTCCGTCAACGAGATGATCCAGCGCGACTCGGTGCGCAAGCGCCTTGAGGAGCGCGAGCACGGCATCAGTTACACCGAGTTCAGTTACATTCTCCTGCAGGCCTACGACTTCCTGCACCTGCGCCGCGAAGCCAACTGCACGGTGCAACTGGGCGGCGCGGACCAGTACGGCAACATCGTCGGAGGCATCGATCTCATTCGCCGCGAGTTCCACGGCGCCGGCGACAACCAGGCCTTCGGCGTCACAGCGCCGCTGCTGGCCCGATCCGACGGCAAGAAGATGAGCAAGTCCACGGGCGGCGCGGTGTGGCTGTCAACGCATACGGCCAACCGCACCAGCGCGTACGCGTTCTATCAGTACTGGATCAACCTGCCCGACGCGGACGTGATCGCATGGCTGAAGATCTTCACGCTGCTCTCGCAGGAGGAGATCGCGGCCATCGAGGTCAGGCACGCGGCCGCGCCGCAGGAGCGTCACGCCCAACGCGAACTCGCACGGCAGATGATGGCGATGATTCACGGACCGACGGAGCTGCAGAAGGCCGAGAAAGCAGCGTCGGCCCTGTTTTCGGGCGAGGTGAATGAACTCGACGGCGCGATGTTGGAAGAAGTCTTCGCCGACGTGCCCAACTCGACGCACGCGAAGGCGAAACTCGAAGGCGATGGCATCGACCTGATTGAACTCCTCCCCGAGACGACACTGGCCAAGAGCAAGCGCGAGGCCCGCGAGTTCCTCAGCGGCGGCGCGGTGGCGATCAACGGCGAGAAGGCCGCACCCGAACGACGCCTGCGCACCAGCGACCTGCTGCACGGCCGAACCATCCTCCTACGGCGCGGCAAGAAGCACTGGCACGCCACGCGCTGGGAATGATCGATGGCTCACCACCGCGAACCTTCGCATGTTGCGCGATTACGATGGCGGCGTGGCGCGATTGGTGATCCTGAGATTGATCACCGACATCGGCGTGCCCAGTTTGACGCCCAATTGCACGTAGCGCCACGTGCCGTCGGCATCCTGAATCTGCGCTTCGAAGTACGACACCGGCTTGCGATCGATCAGCGCCTCTTTCTCGCTGGAACGCAGGTGCACGACCGCAACCACGGGCACATCGCCTGATTCGATCTGTCGGCTGAGATCGGAATCGGCCAGCACCGTCACGCCGCGCAGCACCTTGGGATCGACCTCGACATCGAAGGCGCGGTCCTCCGAGGCGTGAAGAACCTGCACGCGCACGCTGTCGACGGTCGTCTCCCGAATGCGCGAGCGGATGGTGAAGGTGATCTTGACCTTGGGAGGCGTGATGCGGGCTTCGGGTCCAACCGCCAGCGTCTCGGGGAAGCGCAGGGACGCATCCAGCGTTGTCGGTTCGCCCGGCACCAGGCCATCCAGCACGCTGCGATCGACGAACGCTTCGACGCTCAGGTCCTCGCGCAGGTTGCGGCGCACGCTCTGGGGCAGGCTTACGCTGACCTGCTTGGGCTGGATGACGATGTCGCCTTCGGGCGTCACGCCCGGCAGCACGGGCTTGACCGCCGCCGTCACGCGCTCGATCTGATCGAGCGACAGGTCCACGGTCGCCGGGTCCGCCGAAACGATCGTCGCGCCGGTGGCCATGACGTCCTCGTGCATGCGCAACTGGTCGGCCAGATCGATCGTGAGCCGGGCCGCGTTGACCGGAACGGTGATGCGTATCGGCCGGCGCAGCAGGTCCGTCAGGCGCTGCACCGACAGTTTTGTGCCCTCGACGTTCAATGAGGGCGTGACGTCGGCGGGATTAAAGGCGAACTCACCAGCGCCGCGATCGGCGACGAATTGCACCTTGGCCGAGGGAATCGTCTTGCGCTCGCGCGTCTCGCTCGCGGCCCACGCCCAGATGAGCACCGCCACCAGCGTGACGATCAGGTACGTCCAGATTTCCTTGTGCCAGGTCATGCGAGATTACGCTGCCGATTGCCGGGGCACCGGCACGCCGGTCACACTGGTGTCGAGCATGGTCGGCCGCTCGGCGATGTCGTCGATCATGGTCGGCCGTTCAGTGGCGGCGGGAGGGGTTGCCTGCAGCCGTCCGGCGAGAATCGCCGCGAATTCGTCGCGCGGGATGTCGAATTCCATCCGGCCGTGCTCGGCGATGGCGATCCTGCCGGTCTCCTCGCTGACCACCACCACCAGGCAGTCGCTGTCGTTGGTCAGCCCGACCGCTGCGCGATGCCGCGAGCCGACGTTGGGCGGCAACGTGCCTTCCTCAGCAAGCGGAAACTGCACGCCCGCCGCGAGGATGCGGTCGCCGCGAATCACTACGCCCAGATCGTGCAGCGGACTGTTGGGGTAGAAAATGCTCTGCAGCAGGCGCGCGCTGATTTCGGCATCAAGGATCTGGCCCGATTCGAGCAATCCGCCCAAGCGCACGTTGCGCTCGACGGCGATGATGCCGCCGAACTGGTTCTTGCTGAGGTAGCCGACGGCGTCGGCGATGGCCTTCACCACGCGATGCTGGCTGCGCGCCGTGCGGAAATGGGCCGGGCTGCTCAGGCGAATGAGCGCCTGGCGCAATTCCGGCTGGAACACCACGATGAGCATGATGGCCAGCAGGCCCAGGAAGCGGTCATAGATGAAGTTCAGCCGCGCGAAGGTGTCGCTGTTGTGCCCAAGGACGCGCGTCAGCAGCGTGATGAGCACCAGCAGGATCGCGAAGCCCTTGATGACGCCCGCGCCGCGCGTGCCGCGCAGGAACCGGAACACCACGTACACGCAGATCCAGATGACCGCCAGTTCCAGCAGCACCTCGTACAGCGAGTACGACCTGAAAAGTTGGACTGGGTCACCGAGGTTCACGAGAAGTCACACAGCAGGAATCAGAGAGTCCGTCGCCGCTTGCGGCGAAGCTTGCACACACCATCGAGACCGATGAACGATCGCTCGACGGCAAGTATAAGCCCATGCCCGCGCCCGCCCGCGACATCTTGCTTCGATTCATCGGGATTGCCGGCGTGAATCTTCCGTCCTCGTCGCGTACCATCGGAAGCCAGATGACACGATTCGGAACCGATTATCAGATCGGCCGCGCGACCGGCCGCTGCGCCGCGACCGACCTCGTCCTCGAGCCGGGCTCGACGTGCGTGGCGACGCTGTGCGAGCGGCCGGGCGAGGAGGGCTTCGAGCGCCGCGACTTCTCCCTCGAGGCCTGGGACACCGGCCAGCGGCCCGAGGGCCTCTTCAGTTACTGGAAGACCACCGTTCCGCATCCCGACGACAAGCCCCGGCTGGTTATCGATGAAGCGGTGCTCATGGAACTCTTCGAGCGTCTGGCCAGCGACCAGCGCCCGCAGCGCCTGGCCTTTCGCTTCGTGCTCGGGCTGATCCTGATGCGGAAGAAGCACCTGAAATTCGCGGGTCGCGAGCAGGTCTCGGGCACTGAGGTCTGGCTGCTGCAGCCGCGCGGCGTGGCAGGTATCGAGCCCCCGCCGCAGCCGATCCGGCTGGCCAATCCGCAGTTGTCGGATGACGATGTGCGCTCGCTCATCGATCAGTTGAGCGAGATCCTGCAGAGCGAACTGTGATCGACCGCGGAGCGGCGCCGATGTGGACCTGCATGGACCGATCCGGAATCAGAGGCGCATGGTCAGCGGTGGCATCGATGCTCATTCTGGTGTCGCTTGCGGGCTGCAAACCTAAGGACATCGAGGTGAAACCGCCGCCTCTGCCGGCCAATGCGCCGAGCCGGCAGGCGCTGCTCGCCGCCCACAACGAGCGGGCAGCCCGGCTGGCGACCACTTATTCCGATGGCGTCATCGAACTGCGCTGGAACGATGAACACGGTCGCCACTCCGAGCAGGGCGACCTGGAACTCTGGCAGACCACAGGCAATCGCACCGCGGCCCGCATCAGCAAGATCGGCGACGTGAAGTTCTGGCTCGGCTCGAGCGCCGAGCAGTGGTGGCTGTTCGATCTTCTCAACAACGATGCGCGCGTCCTGCACCGGGGCACGCACGATCAGACCGCCGAACGCTTGGTCGCCTTGGGCGTCAAGCCGCTGGCGCTGCTGGACCTGCTGGGGATCACGGCGCTTGCCGAGGGCACCACCGCAGGCGGCGCTGATGCGGGGGCCGTGACCGTTGACCCTGATCGCGGCGCCTGGGTCATCAAGGGCCAGGGGCGCGGCGGGCCACTGCGGATGCATCTGAGCCAGGCCGATTCGTTGCCCGTGCACATCGAACTGCTGGATGCGCACGGCCGCGTCGTGGCCGCCAGCGACCTCTCACGCTATGAGAGCGTGCCCACCCCGAACACCGCCGTCATGGCCCGGCCGAAGATGCCGCGAACCGTCGACATTCACCTGGAGGAATCCGTCGAGGGCGACATGGCCGGCGATGTCAAGATTGCGCTGAACCAGACGGTCGGCGAGATCGATCCGAAGCAGGTGGAGCGCATCTTCGATCTCGATCGGCTGATCGCGGCCCTGCGGCCGGATCGCATCGAGCAGCCCCGCGCCACGCCGTGAATGTCGCAGCGCGGCATCGCAGTATCATCGAAGTGATGCGGTTCGCAGGTTCATCGCCACAGAAGGAGCTCACGGGCGGGTTCGTCGCGTTGATGCGTCTCGCGGCTCTCGTGCTGGCGCTTGCGGTGAGTCAAACGGCGCCTGCCGATGACCTCATTGGGGCGGCCTCGAATCGACAACTCTGGCTCATCCTGTCGCCGCGCGGCGAGCGCGCGACCTTTGAACTTGTTCAGCACCCATTCGACGAGGCGGAGTGGCGCTATCGCTCGCAGCACAGCATGACGCAATCGCCGGCGGCGGTGGCGGCATGGAACGATGCGGTCTGGCTCGTGATGCCGCCGCGCTCGATCGCCGGCCGCTGGCAGCGCGATGTCTTCACCGCGCGCGTACAGAAGAACCCCGCCACCGGCCTGTACTACACCACGCCTGCGGGACGGCTGGAAGTCGCGCCGCCGCTGGAAGGCCTGGGCCGACTCGCCGGCATTGTCGCCCTGCCCAATGAACTGGTGGCGCTGCTGACGCCTTCGCCTCGAACCAGCACGGCGCTCAGCGCCGCCGGCAATTCAGACACCTCGAAAGCGCTCGTAAAGCCCATGCTCCTCAGGCTGGGCCGCGGCCAGACACAGTGGACTGAAATCGAGGTGCCGCCCGAATTTGCAGGTTCGCGCGACAGCCTGCTGCTGCCGATGGGCACGCAGCCTGGACTGCTCGAACCCATCGCCGACAATCCCGAACGCTGCCGGCTTCACGTCCTGCATGCTGACGATCGGTGGAGCACGACTGCATTCCCAATGAACGTACGGGCCGTTGAGGCGGTTGCTCAGGTCGCCGGGCAGGCCGTCGTGGCGCTGCGGGGCCGTTCGCCGGGTCGCATCGACTTCACCTATGTCCGGCCGACAGGTTTGGTAGCGTTCGCGTCGGCCAGCGCCCCCGACGGACCATGGCTGGCGTGCGGCTTCAACGACCAATTGCTGCTCATCGAGCGCGAGCAGGGCAACGGCGAGGCGGTGCTCAGCGTCCGCGTCATCGACCCGCTCACCGGCGCGGTGAATGAAGGCCAGCACATCGTGCGCCAGCCGGTCACCGCCGGACGCATGTGGCAGATGACGCTGGCGCTGGGGTTGGCGCTGTCGATGGTCGTGGCGGCGTTGCTTCTGGCCCCCAGGCAAGGCACGATAGAGTTGGTCGCCGGCTCACGCGTGCTTCCGCTCGGACGTCGCGCAGCGGCCCTAGCCATCGATCTGGCACTGGGAGCAGCCCCGGCGATGCTGCTGCTTCGGTGCGCGCCGGCGGATCTGGTCTCGCCGCCGCTGTTCACGTTCGAGCTCGCAACCAGCGCGCCATATCTGGTGATGGTCGCCATCGCCTCGGCGATCGCACTGACGGTTGAGGTGCTGACCGGCCGCAGCCTCGGCAAGGCGATCGTCGGTGGGATGATCACGGCCCTCGACGGCTCGCGGGCCAAGTGGTGGCAGATCCTGCTGCGCGGCATGCTGCGACTCATCGTCCTTCTCATACCACCGCTTGCGGTCGCAGCCCTCTTCAACAGCCACCTGCAGGGCCTGCCGGACGTCGCGGCTCGAACTCTGGTGCTGCGCCGGGATGCCGAGGACGACGCCCCTGACGCCGGGGCTTGACTGCAGCGCCGATCGTGCGCGGTTGGGCCATCGCGCGAATGCTGCAGGCGCAGCACTCGCGCGGCCGATAAGCGGAAGGCCTCCCGGAAGCGATCGCCTGCGATGGGAAGGCATCCGGCGGCGTACGGACGCGCCGCCTTGATCGTCGTCCGGGCGCAGTTCATGCGCGCTCGGGACCTGAGAGGACCTCGATTGATCGGCGATCGGCCGACATTGCGCACCGGCAGCACGCTCGAAGGCGATTCCGCGCCGGCTGTCGCGCCATGGCCGGAGGTCATGATCGAGGTGCTCGAGCGCCAGCATTCACTTCTGGACCAGTTGGAGGGTCTGTCCGAGTCGCAATCGGTGTTCATCGCCGAAAAGCGCACCGATCGCCTGCTGGCCCTGCTCTCGCGCCGGCAGGCGCTCATCGATGACCTGACCGGCTGTCAGGTCGAGATGACCGCGCTGTCGCACACGGTCGATCGGCCGTGCAGTGTTTCGCGGCCGACGCAGGAGCGACTCACCACGCTGGTCGGATCCGTCAGCGGGCGGTTGCGCGAATTGATGCGGCGCGACCGGCGCGATGAAGCCGCGCTGCATGCCGGTCAGACCGTTCCTGAACCCCATTCGTCCTTCGCTGCTTCTCATTCGTCATCCGACGTTTCTCTCGATCGCCCTCCTACCCGATCCAATTGCCTATGAGCCCAATTCTCGCCGTTGATGACAAGCACATGATGCACGACAGCGTGACCACGATGCTGGCGCGCATCGGCCAGATGGTCGTGAGCGCCGCCAGCCACGCGGAAGCGATGCAGAGGCTGGCGGAAGCCGCTGCGGACGCGGTGATCATCGACATGCAATCCGCCGACACAGCGGGCGTGCATTTGCTGGCTGAAATCAAACGCCTGAATCACAGCATGCCCGTGATTCTGCTGAGCGCGAGCGGCAGCGTCGAGGCCGCGGTCAGCGCCATGAAGCAGGGCGCATCCGACTACCTCACCAGGCCGATCACGGACGAGACGCTGCGCATGGCTGTGGCGAAGGCCATGGAGCACGTGCGGCCGATCGCGACGCGCAATGGAACCTCTCATCGTCCAGCGGCGATGGTCGAGGTGGTCGGCGATGTCGCGCCGCAGATCGTTGACGCCCGCGCCATCGTGTGCGATGGCCGCGTCACGCTCGATGACATCGAGCGAGAGATCATCGTCGCCACGCTCGGTCACAACAACGGCCACCGGCAGCGCTCGGCCGCGGCCCTCGGCATCGGCGTGCGCACCCTTGGCCTCAAGCTCAAGAAGTGGAAGGAAGAGAAACTCGTCAGTGAATCGCTGTAACTCGGCGACGTCTTTGGCAGCACGAATATGTCCGATCCACTGGGCCCAATCAGCGGACTTTGCGACCTGAGTCGCCTGACGCCGCTTGCCTCAGCGCGCGGTCGCAGCACGGCGGGCATCGAAGGCGGTCCCGACTTCAAGCAATTCTTGCGCGAGCAGGTCGAGCGGCTCAGCGATCTGCAGTCAGACGCGACGCTCGCGGTGAAGGATCTCGCAGCGGGACGTCGCAGTGATATCGAGCGGGTGATGACAGCCACGCAGGAGGCCGACCACGCCTGGCAGATGCTCCTGCAATTGCGCAATGCCGCGATATCGGCCTACGACGAGATCCGGCAGATTCGCGTGTAGCCGAAGAGCGTTCGGCCATCCTTGCGCTGACGCAATGTCAATGGCGCGGCTGATCAACGACCGATAGAACATGCGACGTCGGAGACGTCGGCCACCGCGCTGTCGCTGTCGATTGTGCGAGCGACAGGACGAATTGGCATGTGGGGGGCCCGGCAGGAGGCCGTCGGCATGCAGGGGATTCAACGCACCTTTCAATCGATCGCAGCGAACCTGCGCGGGCTCACGCCCGCCGCAAGGCTGCTTGTCGGCTCGCTCATGATCATCGCGCTCATGAGCCTGTTTCTCGTCTCGCTGTATGCCGGCCGCACGGAGTTGATGCGGCTGGGCCTGCGGCACGACGTGTCCGATTCCGTCAAGGCACAGGTCATTGATTATCTTGAAACGCGCGGCGTCCCGTACGAGGCGCGTGGCGACGACTTGTACATCGACCCCAGCCGGAAGTTCGAGGTGCTGGGTCAGCTGGCCGACCAGCAGCTCATCGGCGGCGATCAGATCAATTTCGACACGCTCATCGCCGACTCGAGCCCCTTCCGCACGCGCGAGGAGAACCGCCAGCGATATCTCGTGGCAAAGATGAACGTGCTCTCGGGCATGATCGCGCAGATGGGCGGCATCGAGCGGGCCCGGGTGGTGATCGACGCCCCCGAGAACGCTGGCGGCATCGGACGGCCGAACGTTCCGCCTTCGGCTTCGGTTTCGGTGCAGACGCGCGGCGGCGAACTGAGCCAGGCGCAGGTCGATGCCATCGCGCACCTGGTCGCGCGCTCGCACGCAGGATTGAAGCCGGAGAACGTCGCGATCATTGATGCCCGCAGCGGCCGCGGCCTGCAGGCGCGCAATGACGAGATGACGGCGCTGGGCCGTTACCTCGAACTCAGGCAGGCGGCGGAACGCCACACTCGCAATGCGCTGGCCGGCGCGCTGGATTTCATTCCTGGCGTGCTCATCGAAGTCAATGCCCAGGTCAACGCTGCTGACGAGGTCAGGCAGACCTCCACGATGACGGACCCCGCGAGCGGCGTGACGGACGGCGCGCTCCGGCTCGTTGACAGCCCGATCGCCAGCCAGGACAGCGAGCGTCTTCCCTTCATCGACATTGGCTCGCTTGGCAGCCGTTCGATTGAATCGAGCGGGCCGATCCTCAATAGAAGCGAATCGCAGATTCGCGATCCCAAGGGCTATCCGCTGCGCATCAATGCGTCCATCGGCGTGCCGCGCTCATACTTCCTGCGGTTGCTGCGGGAACAGACGCAGCCGGTGACCACGGAAGCCAACCCTGCCGCGTTCGATGCCATGGTGCGCGCGGAGTGTGATCGCTTGCGCGAGTACATCACCCCGCTGATCGACACGCAGGCGATCGAAGGCGCAACCAGCGGCGCCATCATGGTCACGATGGTGCACGATTTCGCGCCCGCTGTCGTGGACCAGCCGTCCATCGCGCCGGCCTCGGCGTCAATCATGGCTGGCGGGCTGAACAGGGACCTGATGAAGCAGGTCGGCCTCGGCGCGCTGGCGTTGCTGGCCCTGGCGATGATGCTCCTGCTCTTCCGCCGCACCTCGATGACGCCACCCGTCACGACTTCCGGGCGCGGGCCGGCGCTGGCGTCAGCGGAGATCGAACTCGCGGCTGGTGAGCCCGCGTGCGTGCCCGCGTTCGACAGGTTCGAACTCGCTGATGAGGCCACGCGACGTCAGCAGATGCTTCGAGATGTCCGGTCGATGATTCACGATGCGCCGGAGGCGACGGCCGAATCCCTTCGACAATGGGTCAGGAGTTGAGCCCGGGTCTGCGTCATGGTTGAGCGTCTCCCTGACAACCTCGACGAACTCGACAGCGCGACGAAGGCCGCGGTGCTGCTGATGGCGCTCGATGATGACACAGCCGGCCGGCTGCTTCAGTGCATGACTTCGAACATGATCGAAGACGTCACGCGCGTGCTTGCTTCGCCCGGTGAGATTCCGGCTGCGCTGTCGATGGCGGTGCTCGAGGAGTTCCGCGGCCTGCGGCCGCGGACGCCTCAAGCCAGCCGCGTCGGCCAGTGGATGGCCGCTGCACAGCCTGCGCCATTTGCCTTCCTGCACGGCGTTGAATGCGACAGGCTGGCTGCGTGCATCCAGGATGAGCAGCCTCGGACGATCGCGCTGATCCTCAGCCAGGTGCCGCGCCACCAGGTTTCGGAAGTCATGAGCAGTTTCCCGCCGACAGTGCAGGCGGAGGTGGTTCGCCTGATGGCGCACATGCAGCAACCCGGCGAAGAGGTCAGGCGCGCCGTGGAACGGGCGCTTGAATCGTGTGTGGCGACGATGCACGCCGTGCCGTCGGTGCATGGCCGGGGGATTGAG
>DATKJG010000337.1:0-2872 GCA_035543215.1 Phycisphaerales bacterium
AACTGAACTGGGTTTTCGCTATCGAGTGAGCGAATTAATCCCGGCCGGATTCCGGACGATGCATGGTACATCATGCGAGCCCTCTCCATCCGCCAGCCGCCCCGGCACTCAATCGAGCACCGCGTATTGCTTGTGGCCGCTGATCGTGCGACAATCGCGTCGTGCACATCCAGGCCCTGAAAGGCCACCTGATCAAGTTGTATGGCGAGCCAACGGTCTTGGAAGGCCAGAACGCGTGCCGCTGGCAGATCGACTCGCTGGGGCCGATGCCGGTGTATGTCTGCCTCACCATTGAAGAATTGACGCGGCGGGCGTCGGTGTGGGTCTTCGATCCCAACCGGCACGTCGATCACACGTACTACTTCGAGGTGGATGACACCGTCGATCTCGAATTGGCGGTGAGCCAAATGCAGCAGCGTCTGCCTGCGCGCGCAACGTGAATCGGCCGCGCGGCCGCCCCCAGCCGGTGTGGTTCAGGCCGTCTTGATCGGGTGGCCGCACTCGGTGCAGACTTCATTCGTGCCGACCGGATACGCACACTTCGGGCACAGGCCGCGCTTGATGCGTCGCCATCGACGCAGCGCGAACGGCGCGGCGAACAGCAGCCACAAGACCAGAGCATAGAACACCGTGTTGATCGCGAACCCGGGCCAGATGGGTATGAGCGGATAAGGCCTCGCTTCGCCGAATCGGACGCGCTTTGACACCAAGAGTCCGAATGTCTCGAGATCGACCCTTTGCGAACCCTCGTATGACGGCTTCCGGGTCTCGATGGCAAATCCGCGGAGTGCCAGCATTGGAAAGCCTTGGGCACCGCCCCATCCCATCAGGAGGTATGACTCTTCATCATGCAGTCGCCGGATGTGCGTCAAACATTCCTCGCCGTACGGCGCGAGGACATCCTCGACCGGCTGAACCTGGTATTCGGGCGGAAAGATCACGGTCGCAGGCATGTAACGAAATGCCCAGATAGTCCGATTGGGATCGTTGGTGAAGCGCTGAACGACCCATGTGTCAGTTCTTGCCAACGATGGCTTACTGCTGTTCACCAGCCACGATGGAAGCGGCACCCACGCCACCGCGACGTTGACGATCGCGCCGAGAAGCAGGAACACGCAGATTCGCACGGCCCAGCGTTTCACGCCAGCATGGTATCGCCACCGTTGCACCGCATTGTCATGCGGTGCTCAGCCCCGGCCCCCGCCCGCACTGCGGCGATCGATCAATCAATCAATCGAACTCAACCGCGGGAGCGTGGGGCGCCAGGTGCGGCTGCTCGCTGGCGGGCCGCGGCAGGCCGTGCCACAGGTAGTACGCGCCGCGCTTGATGTCATCCAGGATCACCACGAAGCACGGCAGCACCGCCAGCGTCAGCACCGTGGAACTCAACAGGCCATAGGAGATCGAGATCGCCATGGGGATCAGGAACTTGGCCTGGAAACTCTGCTCGAAGACCAGCGGCATCAGGCCGAAGAACGTCGTGATGCTTGTCAGCACGATCGGCCGCAGACGGTCGCGACCGGCCTGCACCAGGGCTTCGCGCAGCGTCAACCCTTCGGCCCGCTTGTGGTTGTAGAACTCGATGAGGATGAGGCTGTTGTTCACCACCACGCCGGTGAGCGCGACGAAGCCGATGAGGCTGAGGAACGTGATCTGGAAGCCGAGGAACCAGTGGCCCCAGATCACGCCGATGAGCGAGTACGGGATCGCGACCATCACCAGCAGCGGCTGCGTGTACGACGAGAACAGCACCGCGAGGATCATATAGATGAACAGCAGCGCCGCGCCGAAGGCGTACGGCAGCGACGCAAAGGCCTCGGCGAGGTCTTCCTGCCGGCCTGCGAAGTTGATGCCCAGTTGCGGATGCTCGCGACGGAGCTTTTCGATCTCCGGCGTGATCTGGGCGGTGATCTGCTCGGGATTGGCGTTGGGATCGGTGTCGGCGGTGACGGTGATGGCACGCTGACGATCGATGCGGCGAATGGTCGCGAAACTCTTGGACTCGATGAGGTCAGCGATCTCGATGAGCGGCACGTTTTTGCCCGCGGGCGAGATGACCCAGAGGTTGTCGATGGTGCCCAGCTCGCGGCGCGAGGCTTCTTCCAGCCGCACGCGCACCTTGATGTCTTCGCGGCGGGCGCTGAAGACGTGAGGCTCGAGGCCGAAGAGCGCGCCGCGCACCTGCCGCGCGACATCGGCGACGGTGAAGCCGAGGGCTGCAGCGCCGGGCTTGAGTTGAATCTGCAGTTCGCGCTGGCTGTCGTAGTTGTCGTCGGAGATGTCATGCACGCCGTTGAAGCCGGCGAGCAGGGTCTTGAGGCGCTCGACGACAGCGAGCGACGCGGTGTCGTCGTCACCAGTGACTTCGATGGTGATGTCGGGCCCGCCCGGGCCGCCGGAGATCTCGCTGAAGCGGACGCTCTCAGCGGCGTCGATCGTACCCATGGTCTGGCGAATGGAGGCGATGACCTGGGATGATTCCTTGTCGCGTTGCTCGACGGGCTTGAGTTCGATGAACAGTTGCGCGACGTGGCTGGCAGCGCCTTCGGACAGCCCGCTGTCGGTGTTGTAGCGCTGGCCGACGTTGGCGCTGAGCGTGCGCACTTCGGGCTGCGCCGCGGCGGCATCTTCGATGCGCTTGAGGGCGGCGCGCGTTTCATCGAGCGCGGTGCCGATGGGCATGCGCATATCGACGACGACGGTTTCCGAATCGCTTTCTGGAAGGAACGTGAACTCGACCCGGCCGCCGATGATCATGCCCAGCGATGCCACGAGCATGGCGATCGCGACAGTGGTGGCGATGTAGCGGTGCTCGAGCGTGAGGCGCATGAACGCGGCGTAGCGATCGATGAGCCAGCGGATGATCACGCCA
>DATKJG010000338.1:0-3738 GCA_035543215.1 Phycisphaerales bacterium
CGGCCAGTCCGCATCAGGCGGCCGGCGGGTGCGCTCCAACGGCCGGCTGAAGGAAGAAGTCGTCGCCGACGCCGACCGTCATTGTGCGATCGCCACGCACCTCTCGCCGCTGGCATTCGTGTGGATCGGCCCGTTCGCCCTGGCGATTCCGCTGGTCCTGTGGCTGGTCCGCAAGGACAAATCGGTGTTCGCTGACGATCACGGCCGCGAAACCACGAATTTCCTGATGAGTTTCCTGGTGCTGCATGTGCTCCTGGCGATCACGATCATCGGCATCGCGCTGATCCCGGTGCTGTGGGTCGTGGCGATCGTCAACATGATCCGGGGCGCCATCGCCGCCAGCCAGAACGAATACTTCCGCTACCCCGTCACGATCCGGTTCTTCTGACGCCCGTGGCGGCGGCCCGCGCGGCCGGTACTTGACGAAGCTCTCGCCGCGCTCCGATGATGCCCGGCATGAGCGACCAGAACCCATCGAACACGCCCTCGTCCGCTCCCCCTCCGCCTGCCGCATCATCTGCAGCGCCCGCGACTGCCGCCGTGGGGCCTGCTTCCAGCGATGAACGCACCATGGCGATGCTCGCCCACCTGCTGGGCATATTCACTTGGTTCATCGGGCCACTGATCATCTGGCTGATGAAGAAGGATCAATCGGCGTTCATCGACGACCAGGGCAAGGAAGCGCTCAACTTCCAGTTGACCATCGGCATCGGCTACGTCGCGATCGCGATCATCGGCTGCATCACTCTCGGCCTGGGTACGCTGCTGGCGCCGGTCATTGGCATCGTCGCGATCGTCTTCTGCATCATCGCCTGCATCGCCGCCAACAAGGGTGAGCGCTATCGCTACCCCTTCGCCATCCGGCTGATCAAGTGACGCCGCGGGTGCGCTTCGCCTGACGCCGCGAGCGGTGGCTGCACAGCCGACGCCGATTGGTCGCCGCACGACTACACTGCCCGCCTGCATGTCCCTGCTGGTCGCCCGACAACTCGTCAAGTCGTACTCCGGGCGTCGCGTCGTCGATGGTGTGTCGTTTCAGATCTCGCCCGGCGAGATCGTCGGGCTGCTGGGGCGCAACGGCGCGGGCAAGACGACATCCTTCCGCATGACCATCGGCATGATCACACCCGAATCGGGCCAGGTGATCTTCAACGGCACGGACATGACCGGCATGCCCATGTACAAGCATGCCCTCGCGGGCATGGGCTACCTGAGCCAGGAGCCCAGCGTCTTCCAGCGCTTGAGCGTCGAGGAGAACCTGCTGGCGATCCTGGAGACGCAGCGCCTCGGCCGGGCCGCCCGCCAGCAGCGGGCCCAGGAACTCATGCACCAGTTCGGGTTGCTGCACAAGGCCAGGGAGCAGGCCCGCACGTGCTCCGGAGGCGAGCGCCGGCGGCTGGAAATTGCCCGCGCCCTGATCACCAAGCCGCGCCTGATGCTGCTGGATGAGCCCTTTGCCGCCGTCGATCCGCACACCGTCGAGGAACTGCAGAACGAGGTGCGCAAACTCGCCTCCGACGGCATCGCCATGCTGGTGACCGACCACAACGTGCAGCAAACGCTGCGGATCTGCGACCGGGCGTACATCATCCACGAAGGCAAGAACCTGCGCGAAGGACCGCCGCGCGACATCATCAACGACCCCCTGGTGCGGGAAGCCTATCTTGCCAGCACCTTCCGAGGCGACGAATTCGGCTGACAAAGCCCAGGCTGGAGCGCCGCTCTTATCAGACGAGCGGCAGGAAATCTGCCCCGGATGAACCGGTTCAGGGCTGCACTATTTGCCTTGATGGCATAGACTGTGCCCGTCGCCGGCCAAGACGCCGGCGATGGAGGTCTGCAACGCAGGATGCACCGCCCCGGAAAAGACTCGATAGTCATCTCCTCGATCGCAATCGCAATAGTCGTCGGCAAGATCATGTCTGCCGGAGCGCACGAGCCCCGCGCGCGCGACGATGTGCGACTTGTCCAAAGCGAACCCAGCGCGGCTGCGGCTGATTCGTCGGCGATGGCGCCGGCTGTTGTCGCCACCAACGCACCCGTTGCACGCGACGACGCTTCAGGCCAGCCTGTACAATCCGCCGCATGCACGCCGCATGCTCAGGATACAAGCAACGGCAACGCCGCCGCTGCTGTCCCTGCGCTGCCCGGCGATGCGCCGCTCCCGCCACAGTGCTCCTCGTCGCTGCCTCGGCCCTGACCGGCTGCGTTCGCCGCACCATCACCGTCACGTCCGAGCCGGAGGGCGCGCTGTGCTGGCTCAACGGCCGCGAAGTCGGCCGAACGCCAGTCACCGTCGATTTCCTGTACTACGGCGTGTACGACGTGCAACTGACGCACGAGGGCTACGAGCCGCTGCTGACCAGCGGCAACGCCAAGGCCCCGCTGTGGGATTCGATCCCCATCGACCTCGCCTCGGAACTCTGGCCCGCCGAGGTGCACTCCGTCATTCGCTGGCACTACCAGATGCAGGCGCGCGAGGACGATCGGCCAGCGCTGATCGATCGAGCCTCGGAACTGCGCGAGCGTCTGCTCTCCGAGACGCCGCCGCCTCCCGGCATGCCGTCGACGCAGCCGCAGCCCTCCAGCGCCCCCAGCGCCCCCGCCAGCCAGCCGCAATAGCCCGGCCGCAGCGGCAATTGCCCGCTTTCCCGCCAGAGATCGGCGCGCCAAGAATCCATGTAAACCGGGCGGAGTGGGGAATCGCCGCGCGCTCGCCCGCGTCCAGTGCTTGAACGAACGGCGCCCGATCTCGCTCGCGACCACAGGAGTGCATCATGGCCAGATCTCGAATCGGTTTCATGTCGTTGACGATGGTGTCGCTGATCGCCGGCGTGGGCGCGATGGCCCAGGAGTCACCGCCGCAGCAGGCGCCGCCATCCTCGGCACCGAAGCCCGAGGAGCAGGAAGTCACGGTTGAGATCCAGGTTCCCAACAGCCTGACCGAAGCGCTGCTGGTGGAGATCGCGACGCTGAAGATGCAACTTTCCGATACGCGCGCGCAACTGGCCCAGACGCGGCTCGATTGCGATTCCGCTCAGCGCGAACTGGCCGAGTTGCGGCAGTTCGTGGCCGATCATCAGCGCTTCGGCAACGACTTCCAGCAGTATCAGGCGGTGAAGGAGGCAGCGCTGAAGGATGCGAAAGCGCGCGAGAGCGCTGCCGCGCGCGAGCGCCGGGCCATGGAGAAGTCGCAGCGCGACTCCGAGCGGGCCGCCGCGCGTTCCGCCGCCGACGCCCGCAACGCCGAGTCCAACCGCATGGGCCGCTACAAGCGCATGGGCTTCACGCCGCTGGGCCTCGATGTCTTCACCGGCAAGATGGCCTTCTACTACAACACCAAGGAAGAGGGCGGCACCGGCGCGCTGGTGGATTACAACACGATCATCGGCCGCTACCTCCAGCCGGGCTTCCCGGGCCAGACGGTCATCGACTATTCGAAGATGACCATCTCCGGCAGCGTGCTCAACGCTTCGGACACGGTGCGCAACCTCGGCGTGGCCATCACGTTCTTCGATGAGAGCGGCAACCAGGTCGGCCACGAGACGGTGGAGATCAAGAACGCCCGGCCCGATGTGCCGTACCCGTTCACGAGCAAGATCGACATGGCGCTCAACCGCGCGTTCGACTCCTCGAGCACGTACGTGCTGTACGCGGACGAGGTGGAATGAGCATCGTCATCGACTCGCCGGCGTGACGTAGCCGAGCACTTGGATAGGCTTGTCCGGATCGTCGCAG
>DATKJG010000339.1:0-5359 GCA_035543215.1 Phycisphaerales bacterium
GCAAGGAGCCGACCAGTCGGGTGCCCCGATAGCGATGGCGATTTGCCTGCAGCCATCGGCTCAAATTGGCGTATCGAGCACCAGTCGCACTGCTTTTTGCTACACTGACTGCTTCCGGCAGAAACCGGCAGGGCGCGTTTCACACCACCCCCCGCGCTCGCGTCGGGCGTCCGGGATTTTGAGGCCTTTCGCATGCACACGTTCCGCGTTTCCACAAGCATGGTCGTCATCACCCTCAGCGGCATGCTGATTCTCAGCGCCGGTGGCTGTGAGGATTCCGCCGCCAAGCAGCGCGATCAGGTGCAGGCCCAACTGGCGCAGATTCGCACCGACCTTCAGAAGACGCTCGCGACCGGCGGAGAGTCGTACGAGGCTGATCTCAACAAGATTGTCAGCCAACTGTCCAGCCTTTCGGGCGGCGAGCCTGGCCAGCAGACCGCGAAGTCGATGCTCGCAGCCAACACGCTGCGCGAGGTCGCCACGGTGAAGATGGCCGCCGCGTCCGACATCGAGGCGCAGCATCGGGCCGCGCTCGGCGCGGTCAACGCGCGGATCGATGCGGCGATGCGAATCCAGTCGCTCGCCCAAGGCCTCGAATCCATCGACGCGGCCAAGCGTCGCGGAGAACTTCAGGCCGACCTGCAGCAGGCGATGGATGGCGTCACCGCCGCACAGGCGAAGATGACCGAACTCGAATCGCCCATCAACGAGCGGACCTCGCAGAATACCGCCCAGAAGGCGGAGATGGAGCAACTTCGCGTGCAGGTGGGCGACCTGCTGAAGCAGGCCCAGACGATGGGATATTCAGCCGGATTCGAAACCTACAAGCAGGCCACGCAGGTCGGGCGACAGGCTGACAGGATCGAGTACGAGGTCTCGAACCGCGAGATCGATCTCGAACACGAACTGAACCCGCAGCACAAGGCGGCCCAATCTCAGAAGGCCCAACTCGAATCGCTAGCCCAGGCGATCGAATCGGCCCAGGCCGAACTCGATGCCTTCGCAGCGGCTGCGTCAGGCGACGCCCAGGCTTCCCACGCCAAGGTCGCTGAATTCAGCAAAAAGATCTCCGACGACATGTCCTCCATCAAGGCGACGGCTGACGGCGACCTCAAGACGGCATACGACGATGGACGGGCAGCCCTCGAGAAGGCCGCTGCGAGCGCGCTGGCCGCCTCCACCGGCGGGTCGGATGCATCGGCCGGCCGGACACTCGCCTGCGCCGTCAGCGAATCGATGGTCCGCTTGCACCTCTTGGCGGCTCACGGGCTTTCCGATCGCGTCGCTTCCCTGCAGCGCATCAAGGCCTCCAACGGCGCGATCGCGTTCAATGGCGCCGATGCGCAGATCAAGGAACTCTCCGACGCGCGCCAGCAGCATCTGAGCGCGGCCACCACCTCGCTCGATGAGGCCAAGCAGGCCGCCGACTCGATTGCCGGCGACAGCAGCGAAATCCAGGCGCTGCGCACCAATCTGCAGGCGCTGTCCGCGGCTGTCTCGGGCAAACCCGCCGCACCGTCGGCCCCGGCCACAGGCGATGCCAGCGGTGCATCGGGCAACACCGCCGCCGCCCCTGCTGCTCCCTCCGCGCCGGCGACCGCAGGCGCGGAATCGCCGGATGCTCTCGTTGCCTCGCTGAACTCGATCAAATCGCTCTCCAATGCCGGCAAGATATTCGATCTGACGCTGCCTCCCACCGATCCGGTGATGCAGGGAGTGATGACCAAGTTTCGCGCGCTGTTTGACGGCGTCGCGTCGCTCGACTCCGCCCTTCAGGCAAAGTTCAATAAGAGCGTGACAGACATGAAGGGTTCGAACATGGGCGAGATGTCGATGATCGCCAATGCCACCCTGAAGGATGCCACCGAGACTGCGGGGAGCGTGGACGTAACCGATTCCAAGGGCAAGACCACCACGATGCCCATCACCAAGGTCGGCGAGCGCTGGTACATCGGCTCGCCTGAGGATGACAACGCCGCGATGTCGATCTTCGGCATGGGCAATCAGCGCGGCGAGGCTGCCACGCCCGACGCGCAGCAGATGGGGAAGCAGATGGTCATCATGATGTCAGGCATGTTTGCCACCATGGGCCAGGCCATGAGCGAACTGGCGACATCGGTGCAGGCCGGCGAGTTCGCCACCTTCGAGGACTTCCAGAAGCAAGCCGACGAGCGCATGAACAAGATCATGCAGCAGGCAATGGGCGGCGTGGCCGGTCGCCCCCCGACGTCCGGCGGCGCCGAGCCGAACAAGTAGTCTCAGCCAGATCAATTGATGCGTGCGCGGCAGGTATGCTGATGCGATGCCATCCTCACCTGCGGCGCCAAGGTTGCCCGAGCGCCCTGCACTTGCAGAGCATCGCTCGGCAGTTGGATGCCTCGCCCGTGCGCGCGGCGGATTTCTGATTCTCAGCGCCCTGGCTGTGGGAATCCTCGGCTGGCTGGTGCTGCATCTGCTGGCCGGCAGCCTGCACAAGGATCAGGATCTCGCGGACCAGGTCAGTGCGTTCGGGCGCTGGATGATCGATCATCGCGCGATGCTGCCAATGGCGGTTCTGCCGGCGTTGGCGGCCGGCGCGTGGTCGCTGTTGAGACCGGTTCGGGCGACAGGCGACGGCAAGTCGCGGCCAATGACGCCATGGATCGTGACTGGCATCGCAACCGTCTGGTTGCTGGCAATCTTTGCCGCGATCCTCATCACGTTTGTCCTCTTCCTGGCGCCGCTGTATCAGTATCGTGACCTTGGCTGACGCCGCAGGGGCGGCTGGATACGATCGCGCGATGAAAACTGCGATGATTCGCTTCCGCAAGAACTCTCGTCGTGTCGTGGCGCTGTCCCTGCTTGCATTCGCATGCGTCCTGGCTGCGACGCTTTCCGGCTGCGGACGCGAGACCGATGACCGCGCCGCCACAACCGCGTCGGTCGCCGCCCCGGCGGTCGATCCACGCTTCGTCTCCGCCGAAAACCTGCTCGCGGAATTCAACCGCCTGACGACGACCGACCCCATCGATCCGGTCGCGACCCTTGCCCTGTACTACGCCGAGACTCCGCTGCAGACGGAACTGCTCAGCGTCAGCCGGACGATGACTCCGATGTACGCCCTGAACGATGCGTTCCAGCAGGGGTACAAGCAGCCGATCGATCCGGCCACGCCCAAGGCATTTGTCGCGAAGGCCAACGGCCCCGCTCGAATCACCCAGAACCAGGGCGATCGCGCCACCGCGACATACAAGGACTGGGATGGCACATCCGAGACGCTGCAACTGGTGAAGTACAACGGCCGGTGGTGGGTATCGGGATACACCGTCGAGCAGCATCCCAACATCAAGGCCCTGCAAGAGGATGAACGGACCTTCATCATGATCACGATGCGCGCGATGGGCGCGGTGGCGCCTGATCTGACCGCGCGCATCAACGCCGGCGAGTTTGCCAGCGTCACCTCGGCTCGTACGGCGCTTCAGATGGCTGCTGCCGCCGAGATTCAGAAGAATCCGGCCGATGCGCAGCGCATCCGCGAGATCGTGCAGCGCAATCCGAAACTCACGGAGGCGGCTCGCAGGGCTGCCGGACAGTGAGGCGGCCACGCCCAGAGCACATCAGCCGGTGGGCTCAAGCCGCCGCAAGACCATTCGCGCGCTGTCGCACACGGTGGCTGGCTCGTCCTGCGATGCCGCAATCTCCCTGATTCTTCCGGCCAGAGCTGGATTGCGGTGCGTCCGAAGGGTATTTCCGGCGGCGATGATCGCGTTGCGCCTGAACATGTCGAGCCGGGCGCGCTTGAGGGCCGAGTTGATCGATGCCTGCTCGCGATCCGTCTCTGACCAGTTCAGCATCTCGAGCAAGTCGAATCCATCCTGTCGAGGCGCGTAGGCGGCATGCACGGGCGCGTCGCGGTTCTGCGACTTCGGCTCGTTGTGCGGACACACCTCCTGGCAGATGTCGCAGCCGAATATCCAGTCGCCAATCGCCTCGTGAAACCGCTCGTCGATGACCGAATGATGCTCAATCGTCAGGTAACTGATGCAACGGGTGGCGTCGATGCTCCAGCCTTCCACTGCGATCGCCTTCGTGGGGCAGGCGTCGATGCAGCGCGTGCAGCCCCCGCAGGGATCCGGATCGCTTGCGCGAGAAACCGCGAGCGGCAAGGTCGTGATGATCTCGCCCAGCAGCAGCCAGCTGCCGACGCTGCGTTCGATGAGCATCGTGTTCTTGCCGATCGCGCCCAGACCGGCCCGCTGTGCGTATTCACGCTCCAGCACCGGCGCAGTATCGACGCACGCGCGGAATCGCTCGTGGGGATACAGCTGAGACAGGTCACGCGACAGCTTCCCCAGTCGATCGCGCATGATGCGGTGATAATCCTTGCCACGCGCATACCGCGCAATGCGTCCGAACGAGCCACCCCTGCCCGTGTGAGCGGGTGGAAGAGGGGATGGCGACGAATACCGGTCTGCCACGCAGATGATGGTATTCGCGCCAGGCACGAACGTGGCCGGATCCAGGCGCATGTCCAAGTGCCGCGCGAGGTAACCCATCTCGCCGTGCCGCCCCGCCCGCAGCCACTGCAGCAGCTCGCGCTCGCGCTCGGTGGGCTTTGCATCGCACACGCCCGCGAGCGCGAAACCCAGTTCGCGGCATCGCGCCAGAATTCGCTGCGTGATGTCGGCGCTCGACGTCATCGCAAGGCTCACTCCACGCGCTGCAGTTTCGCGAACTCGACGATCAGCGTCTTGCGGCCGGCGCTCCTGAATTCGACCTGCACGCTCGAGCCTCGCGCCCGTGGCGTCACGATCTCGACGCGACCGATGCCGAATGTCGGATGTCGGACCATGCAGCCGATCGGAAACTGCTGCTCGACAACGGACCGGCCGACTCCGGCCAGGTGCTGTGTCGCCGGCGCGCCGCGGGATGAAGATCGCGATTCGCGCCAGTCGCGGCCGGCATCATATGAACTTCGTCCCCATGCCCCCCCACCACCCCCTCCGCCTCCTCCGCTGCCGTTGCCCGAGCCGCGCGAGCGCTCGCCGAACGGCCGATCAAAATCGTTCTCTTCATCCTCCATGCCGACCATGCCCGCATGATCAATCGACTCGATGTGCTCGGTCGGCAGTTCGTGCAGGAACTGGCTGGGGATCGTCCGCTCCGGCAGGCCGCGCTGCGTGCGCACCGCCGCCCGCGTAATCAGCAGGTGCTTGCGTGCCCGCGTGATGCCCACGAACGCCAGACGACGCTCCTCCTCCAGTTCCGTATCAGTCGGACTTTGCAACGCCCGCGAATGCGGCAGGATGCCTTCCTCCAGGCCGGCGATCGCAACGCAATCGAACTCCAGGCCTTTCGCAGCGTGCAGCGTCATCAGCGT
>DATKJG010000340.1:0-3848 GCA_035543215.1 Phycisphaerales bacterium
GTCGAAGTCCTAATGAGGATGGTGCATCGGGTTGTTTCCCGAATCGATGGGAGCGGTACAAGGAACTCGGTTGCTGGGCTACATGACGTGGAAGAATGCGGTCAGCAGCAGCGCGCCTCGGCGCGCGCCTGGAATGACGCAGGAACACGTCCTGGAGCCATAGCCATGCCCAAGCAATATCAACTGGCAGTTCTCGCGATCGGTTTGTGTGCCTCGCGCTGCGTCGCGCAAGCCACGTACACGGTGGTGGATCTTGGAACGCTTGGCGGGCCGAGCAGCCTCGCGATCGCCGTGAACAATTCCGGTGTAGTGGTCGGCACATCGAGCACAGCCACGGATCCGGACATCGACCGCGCGTTTCGCTGGGCCAACGGCGTCATGGTCGACATCGGCACTTTGGGAGGGCCATCGGCGTTTGCGGGCGATATCAACGACGCAGGACAAATCACGGGGAGTTCGGAAACGCCGGCTTCGCTACCGCAGTGGGAGGAATGGCACGCGTTCCGCTGGTCCAACGGCGTGATGACGGACTTGGGCACCACCGGTGGTCGCGACAGCCACGGCGATTCGATCAACGCTTCAGGCGTGGTCGTCGGCCGCTCGATGGTCTGCTGGGTTGATCCCAAGGACCCGGGTGGGCCATGCATTCCCGTCGGCAATGAGTACGCGGCGCGCTGGACTCAGAACAACGGCGTGGACATCGGCGGGCTGGGCGGCGCTGACAGCGAGGCCTACGGCATCAATGCGGGCGGGGTTATCGCCGGTCAGGCGAATTTGCCCAGCGGCCTGCAACCGCGCCGCGCCACCGTCTGGACCAGCACCGGGGTCCTCAATCTCGGCACCCTCGGCGGAACCGGCTTCAACAGTTGGGCCCTCGACATCAACGACAACGATGTAGTCACCGGCTTCTCCGACACCCCCGACAATCTGCACCATCACTCATTCATCTACGACCTGGAGGTCGGGCAGATGATCGATATCGGCGCGCCGCCCGGCCACGCGGATTCCGAGGCATGGGCGATCAACAACCTTGGGCACGTCGTTGGCCAGACGGGCAGCGAAGTGGTGTTCGGAGACTGGGACCCGTTCTTCTACAACGGCACATCAATGGTCGATCTCAACAACGTCATCCCCGCGAACTCCGGATGGCACCTGGTGTGGGCCTTTGACATCAATGACAACGATTGGATCGTCGGCTTCGGGCAACACAACGGGCAGGATCGTGCGTTCCTGCTGGTGCCGATCGACGACTGCCCCGCCGACATCGACAACTCCGGCGCGGTGAATGTGAACGACCTACTGACGGTGATCGCAGGCTGGGGTCCGTGCCCTGCTCCGCCTGCAATGTGTCCTGGGAACATCATCAATAGCGGCACGAGCGCCAATCAAGTAGATGTCAATGATCTGCTCGCGGTGATCACCAGCTGGGGAGCGTGTCCCTGAAGGCTGCTCCGGTCGACAGCCCATGCCGACTCAGAACACATCCTGCCGGCGCTTTCAGGCAAGTCTGCTCTCGACTGCGAGCGTCTGACGAGCGGCGGTGAGCGACGTGCGCGCGATTCGCGATGAGATTCGCAAGTTGCGCGCTGCATGACGTAGCGAATGACAACGAGCATTCGGCGCAGGCGATTCGTATGATGGATCGCAATGGCGAACGAGCCGACACCCATGCCAAGGCCGCGTGATGCACCACCGCCGCCCACCGGCGGCAGCGCTACCGGCGGACCGAAATCTGAGACATCGGCAATCCGGCCGATGCCGACGCCCATCGGCGTGCCTCAGCAGATCGGCCCGTATCAGGTTCAGCGGCTCTTGGGCTCGGGCGGCATGGCCACGGTGTACGCCGCGCTGCAGAAGCAGCCGCGCCGCACCGTCGCGCTCAAGGTGATGAAGGCGGGCATCGCGCAATCGCGCGGCGAGGCCGCCCTGCGACGCTTCAAGCGCGAGATCGAAATCCTCGGCCAACTCCATCACCCGTACATCGCCGCGGTGTACGACGCCGGCACGTTCGATGACGGATCCGGGCCCGCCCCGTACTTCGTGATGGAGTACATCCCCGGCGCAACCAACATCCTCGAATACATCTCGAAGAAGGAGATGAATGTCCGCGATCGGCTCAAGCTGTTCGTGAAGGTCTGCGCCGCTGTCGAGCACGGCCACGGCCACAAGGTCATTCATCGCGATCTCAAGCCCGGGAACATCCTGATCGATCAATATGGCGAGCCGAAGATCATCGACTTCGGCATCGCCCACGCCGCCGAGACCGACATCAGCCAGCAAACGATGGCGACCGAGTCGGGCAACCTGGTGGGCACACTGCAGTACATGGCGCCCGAGCAGGTGGACACGCGCCCGCAGGACCTCGATGGCCGCTGCGATGTGTATGCCCTGGGCGTGCTGCTGTACAAGATGACGACCGGCAAGCCGCCGTACGACCTCGAGGCCTTGCCGGTGTTCGAGGCGATCCGGATCATTCGCGAGGAGAACCCGCGGCGGCCCAGCGAGATCAACCCCGAAGTGAAAGGCGACCTCGAGACGGTGATCCTCAAGGCGATGGAGCGGGAGCGAGATCGGCGCTATCGCAACGCGGGCAGCCTCGGGCGCGACATCGTACGCTTCCTCGCCAACAAGCCGATCAACGCGCGGCGGGCGAGTTGGGCGTACCGCGCCTCGCTCTTCGCCAAGAGAAACGCAGTGGTCCTGAGCGTGATCGGCGTGATCGCGCTGGTCGCCGCGGCCGCGCTGGGCTACACCACGTGGGAGCGTCTGCGGATCAAGCGCCAGCAGTCGCAGAGCGCCGGCGCGATTCGCGCCAAGGAACAGGACCTGGCGCGGCAGCGGGCCGAACTCGAGATCGCGCGCTCGGCCGCTGCGCGCGACAACACGACGACCGCAGCGCCAGCCTCATTCACGCTCGAACAGCACACATCGCGCATCGCGCAACTGCGCTTCGCAGCGGCCGGCGGCGATGGTCCCCCGCTGTTGGTCTCGTGCTCCGCCGACCACACATTGATTGCCTGGGACCTTGCCTCGCAGGCGATGCGACAGCGTCTCACCGATTTCGACGGGGCGATCGATCATCTGGCCCTCAGCGCCGATGGCTCGCTGATCGCCACCGCTTCATCGAGCGAAGACGGTCGCGTCCGCATCGCGCGATTGGGCGGCGAAGATCGGACGCGCAGCATCGCCGACGAAGGCGAAGTGACGTGCTTGGCGATAAGCCCCGACGGCCGAAGGCTGGCGTGGGGCTCGAAGGGCCTGGCGCTGCACGTCGAGGGCATCGATCCGCAGACGCTGGAGTCACAACGAGGGTTGAACGAGGTGCTGCTGCGCAGCAGCAGCGGAGCATTCACTGCCGCGGCGTTTGCGCCGGCGATCGATGTGCTGGCAGCCGGTACGCATCGCGGCACGATCAACATTCTGACCGGGCGCGATGCAGGGGCTGTCCAGCGATTGTCCGGCCTCAAGAGTGCGGTGCTCGCGATCTCGCTGGTCGAAAGCGCATCAGGACTTCGGCTGGCGGCCGTGGCCGAGGACGGCGGCGGCATGGTCTGGACGCGCAGCGAGGGCGGCTCATGGAGCGGCGCGCCCTTTGTCGCTTCCGACAAGCCGGTGATCGCAGCGAGTTTCAGCCCCAATGGCTCGCACCTGGCAGTCGCTACGGCCGATGGCGTGCAAATCTGGGAAATGCGGGATGACGCGGGCGCGGCGCCGCGGCGCGCGGGCGCCATCATCAAGGGTGATGACACCCCCACCGCCATCGCCATCGATGATCGGGGCCTATGGCTGGCCTTGGGCATGCTCAACGGCGATGTGCGGCTGCAATTTGCGGCGAAGTGAATGAGGAT
>DATKJG010000341.1:0-6657 GCA_035543215.1 Phycisphaerales bacterium
GCCGCCAGGTGCGGGCCGTAAGGCAGTTCACGCCGCGCCTTGCGGAACAGCGACGCCAGGCCGATCGAGAACATCGCCCAGAGCAGGCCGAAGAACGGCGCGAGGAAGAAGATGATGATCGGGTCGCTCCAGCCCAGGGCCGCTCCGATGGCCGCCAGCAGGTGCACATCGCCCAATCCCATCGCTTCGCGCCCGAATCCCAGGGTGCCGAGGATGCGAATCGCCCAGATCAATCCGCCGCCCATGAGATACCCGGCGAACGTCGCGCCGATGGCCTGCAGGAAATGCCCCGGGTAGCCGCTCATCCCGCGGCCGAGGAACCAGCCAACCGTCATCAGGGCGATGCATGGCAGCAGGTACACGATCTCGACCATCATCTCACGCCGCGCGTGCGGGTAGTCGGCGAGCACCTCCCCTTCCTTCACATACTGGTTGTAGTCAGCGAAGGAATATCGGAGCCTCCCCGCCTTCAGAAGCCCGAACGAAATCAATACACCAGCCATTCCCCCCACGCTCATCAGAAGACCGGTCCAGCCCACGCCCGGGATCGGCCACGATTGCGACAGCGAACTGCGCTGCGGCAGGATCGCCTGCAGCGGCCAGGCGATGAACGCGGTGATGGTGACGAACAGCGGAATCTGGATCGGAATCGTGAACGTGCGGGCGTCGATAACCGTCATCGCCACCAGCCCGGCGATCAGGAAACTCCAGATCACGAACGCCGGCCATGCGAGCCTGACGGTGTTGTAGTACCACCACGCGCCGCCGATCCTGCTCCAGAACGGCGTGCCGGGCGTGATTGCAAACAGCAGCAGGTACAGCCCCACGAACGTCAGCGCCATCATGATCTCGATGATCATGTACTGCGGCGAGACCTTCGCGCCGCAATAGCGGCAGCGGCCGCGCACCATGAACCATCCGAGGATCGGCAGGTTCTCGCGAAAGAACCTGAGATGCGCGCCGCACGTCGGGCAGCGGCTGGGCGGATTGATGACGCTCATCCCAGCCGGCAGACGGTAGATGACGACGTTGAGAAACGATCCCACGCACGCGCCGAAGCAGAAGATGAACACGATCGCCGGCACGTGCATCATCCACCACCAGGAGGGAATCGAAGCGATCAGCATCGTCGGCGAGTCAGTCAAGGGTGGGATCAATCATCGTCGGTTTTCGATGCTGGATTTGGATATTGGGCGAGCGGCTACCTCTCTTCGGCATTGCCGCCTCCGGGCTTGATCTTCTTCAACTCCTGTTCGGCGGTATCGAGGATGGCTTGGCAGCGCTTGGCGAGGGCGACGCCTCGCCGATACTCGTGGAGACTTTCTTCGAGGCCGATCTCACCGCGCTCGATCTTCTCATTGATCGATTCGAGTTCTGCCATGGCCTGTTCCCAGGTCATCTCCGCCGGATCGGGTCGTTCATCTTTCGCTTGGGCCGCGCGCTTCGACATGATCATTGAATCTACCGCGATCAACCGAAGAGGTCGAATTGCTCATCGGACCTGTCCGAGGCTGCCTGCGGCTTCGCCTTCGCACGATTCCGGCTTGCGCTCGAATTCGTCACGACCGAGCCGAATGTCCCATCGCTCACCCGCGTCGAAATCGGCAGCCCCTGTCGAACGTCGTTGACGGATCGCACGACGCTGCCGTCTGTCCTGGTCGTGATCGAGTAGCCGCGGCGCAGCACGCCGTGCGGATCGACTGCCGCCAGTTGCCGTTCAGCGCTGGCGACGCGCTGGCGCAGCGTTCGAACATGCCGCATGGCCGCCGCATGCAGATCGCGCTGCAGACCGGCCAGGCGTGGCCGCTGATCGATCCTTCGCGCCATGACATCATGCAATTGACTGGACAGCACGTGCAGACGCGAAGCCCGCTGCGCGAGCACCGCCTCCGGCCGCAGGCGCGCGAGGCGCGTCGCCAATCGCTCGAATCGCGAACGTTCAGCCGCGACATGCGCGATGAGAATGCGCTGCAGGTCGCCACCGGCGCGAATCGACAGTTCACGCCGCCGCTCGACACCGCGCGCGAACATCGATCGGATCCGATGCGCGAGATGGTCGAGATGCCTGCACAATTCAATGGATGACGGCACGAGCCGCATCGCCGCCTGCGTCGGCGTCGAGGCCCGCACATCCGCGACCAGTTCCGCGATCGTCGTATCCGACTCGTGGCCTATCGCCGCGACCACCGGCAGATGGCTGTGGAAGATCGCATCAGCGACGATGCGCTCGTTGAACGCCCACAGGTCCTCGATCGATCCGCCTCCCCGCGTGACGAGCATGGCATTGACGCCCAGCCTGTCTCGCTTGGCGTCGACCCATCTGATGGCCCGGGCGACATCCTCCGCCGCGCCGTCACCCTGCACCTTCACATCGACGATGAGCAGGCCCACAGCCTTGCATCGCTGGGCCGCGGTGTTGATCACATCATGCACCGCAGCCCCCCCACTTGAAGTGATCACGGCGATGCGACGCGGGAAGGCCGGCAGCGGCCTCTTGCGCCCATCATCGAAGTAGCCAAGGCCGCGAAGTTGCTCGCACAGCGCGCGAAACTTGAGGTCCAGCGCACCCGCACCCACCGGCGTGAGAGCCGTCACATACAACTGCGTCTTGCCCTGCGGCGGGTAGTGGCTGAGATGGCCGGTCGCGACGACTTCATCGCCATCCTTCGGCTGGAACGAAAGTCGACGAACGCTCGTCGCCCAGACCACGCACGGCAGCACGGCCTTGTCGTCCTTGAGCGAGAAATACCAGTGCTCGCGCGTCGAGAGATTGCTCATCTGCCCCATGACGTGAAGAGTTCCAGGCGTGTGACGCTCGAGCGCGTGCCGGATCAGATCGGAGGCCTGCGAGACGGTGAGCGGCCGCGCCTCGGTACCCGACGGATCCGGCGGCGTCCGGGCGCCTGCTGCCTTCGATGGATCGAAGAGCGATTTCGCCACGATGCGGAGTGTAGCGATCAGCCAGCGGGGAGCCGTGGTACCGCGCCAGCGGAACCACGTCGGCGCGCCATCATTTCACTCGGCTGTCTCTCTCCGGCGTGATTCCGGCGACGCCGGTACCACGCCACCCGATCTACACTGCGATCGTGCCCACAGCGCCGACGCCCATCAGACTCACCACCAACATCGCCGATGTGCCCGGCGTCGGGGCCAGGCGCGCCAACGCGTTCCGCAAGATCGGCATCCGCGGTATCGCCGACCTGCTGCTGCACCTGCCCATGCGCTACGAGCAGCAGATCGGCGCGGGCACTGTCGCCGAGGCCGGGGCCCAGATCGGTACGAATCACAAGTCCGATGCGCTCGTTTCGTTGCGCGGCGAGGTTGCTGCCGCCCGTGCCTCGCTGTCGCGCAAGCAACCCTTTGAAGCGACTTTGCAGGATGGCACGGGCACGATCATGCTCAAGTGGTTCAACTCGCCGTGGATGAAAGGCAAACTGCATCCCGGCATGAACATCGCCGTCACCGGCAAGATGCAGCGGCACGGCGACTACCTGCAGATGATCAATCCAAAGTGGGAAGCAACAGACGTAAGTCGAAGAGTCAACACGTCCAAGAGTCAAAACGAAGCGGAATCGGAAGGCCGGTTGGTTCCGATCTACCACGCGACGGATTCGCTGCCGTCGGCTGTGATTCAGGATGCGGTGGAGGCGGTGCTCGATGTGGCGACCGCCGAGCTGGACGATCATCTGCCCGAGGCGTATCGACGCAAGAACAGCCTGCCATCGCTGGCCGAGTCCTATCGCATGGTTCATCGCCCGGCGGATGAAGACGAGGTGAAAGTCGCGCAGCGGCGGCTGGCGTTCGATGAACTGTTGCTGCTGCAGCTGGGCGTGATGATGAAGCGGCATCATCGCCACGACTTCCTGCACGCCCCGCCACTGCGGCATACCGCGAAGATCGCTGAGCACATCGAGAAGCGCATTCCCTTCACGCTGACCGATGGCCAGCGAGAGGTGGTCAAGGAGATCGCGCGCGACCTGCAGGACAAGCGGCCCATGAACCGTCTTGTCCAGGGCGATGTCGGCGCGGGCAAGACCGTCGTCGCGCTCTACGCGATGCTCATGGCGGTCGCATCGCAGCACCAGGCGGCCCTGATGGCGCCGACCGAGCTTCTCGCGGAACAGCACTTCGCATCCATCACCGACATGCTGCGCGGCGCCAAGGTCTCCATCGAATTGCTCACCGGTTCGCTCAAGTCCGCGCAGAAGAAGGCGATCCACGCCCGCATCGAGAAAGGCGACATCGACATCGTCATTGGCACGCATGCGCTGCTGACTGAGCGGGTCAACTTCAAAAGTCTTGCCGTCGCCGTGATTGATGAGCAACACCGCTTCGGCGTGCACCAGCGGGCCCAGATCCGGGCCAAGGCCAGCGATGAACGTTCCAGCCCGCACATCCTGGTCATGACCGCCACGCCGATTCCGCGCACGCTGTCGCTGACGATCTTCGGCGACCTCGACATCTCGACTATCAAGGGCATGCCACCGGGGCGCAAGCCGATCGCCACGCGCCATATGCCCCAGGCACGAGCGATGGAGGTGTACGAGTATCTGCGCCAGAGGCTGGATGACGGCGAGCAAGCGTACATCGTGCTGCCGGTGATCGATGAGTCAGCCAGCGGATTGAAGGACGTCGAATCGCACCTGAAATGGCTGCGCGAAGGACCGCTCGCCGGCAAGACGCTGGAAGCGATGCACGGACGGCTCGATCGCGATCAGCGCGAGCGCATCATGCAGCACTTCCGCAATGGCGCGATCGATGCCCTGGTGGCGACGACAGTCATCGAGGTGGGTGTCGATGTCCCCAACGCAAGCGTGATCGTGATCGAGCATGCCGAGCGCTTCGGCCTGGCGCAGCTGCACCAGTTGCGCGGCCGCGTGGGTCGCGGCGAGCGCAAATCACTGTGCGTTCTCATTGGCGACGCCACGACCGAGGACGGCCGGGCCCGCATCGAAACGATGGTCGAGACGACCGATGGCTTCCGCATCGCGGAGAAGGACCTGGAGATCCGCGGGCCCGGCGAGCTGTTCGGCGCGCGACAGGCGGGCGTCGCGCCCTTTCGAGTCGCCCAGTTGCCGCGCGATCTCAAACTTCTGCAGTGGGCGCGGCGCGATGCTGAAGAGTGGATCAACCTCAATCCGACGCTTGCTGGCAAGGACGATGCGCTGCTGCGTAAGCGCCTGCTCAAGGCCCACGGCAAAGCGCTGGGCCTGGGCGACGTGGCGTAGCCGCTCAGAATACGGCGAATGGAACCGATAATCTCGCGTGCACGCTCACACGGCGTCACTCCTGCGAGATTCTGATTTCCCATGGGGCGAGTCCGGGCTACTTTCGTCTTGTCGCCGTCGCGCCCTGCCGGCCGGCGTGACGCCCATCTGGACTCCGAGAAGAGAGAGATTCATGCAGCCATACCTCGCTCGTATCGCGATCGCTATGACAGCACTCGCGGCGTGTGCGATTCCTGCGCGCGCCGACGTGGTCACCGACTGGAACGGCGTGCTGCTGAACGCCATCCGCACCACGTCAACCAACCCGCCGCGCGCCAGTCGCGCCATGGCCATGGTGCATGGCGCGGTGTTCGATGCGGTCAACGGCCTTGAAGGTCAGCCGTACGCGCCCTACGCGCAGCCGGCCGATGCGCCGCACGCAGCCTCAACGAAGGCCGCGGCAGCCGCGGCCGCTCATCGTGTCCTCCTTCACCTGTATCCGGCGCTGCAATCGACCTTGGATGCGGCGCTTGCTCAATCCCTGCAGGGGATCCCGCCGCCGCTGCGAAACCGCGGCGTCAACTGGGGCAGGCAGTGCGCCGATGCCATCATCGCACTGCGGGCCAACGACGGCTCGAACACCATCACTCCCTACACGCCGGTACCCGGTCCGGGCGTCTGGATCCCGACGCCGCCGGCCTTCGCGCCAGCCCTGCTGCCCAACTGGCCGCTGGTCACATGCTGGACGATGGACAGCGGCGACCAGTTCCGCCCGGCCGGCGCGCCGTCGCTCGTGAGCGAGGCGTACACGACCGCATTCAACGAGGTCAAGACCTACGGCCGCATCGACAGCGTCGTCCGCACCGCCGAACAGACGCAGATCGCGCTGTTCTGGGCCGATGGCGCCGGCACTGTCACTCCGCCGGGTCACTGGAATCGCATTGCCTCCGGTCTTGCCGACCAACGGCACTTGAGCCTGCTCGAAAGCGCGCGACTGCTCGCCATGGTCAACTTCGCAATGGCGGATGCGGCTATCTGTTCGTGGGACGCCAAGTACGCGTTCAATCACTGGCGGCCGGTGACGGCGATTCGCGCTGCCGACACCGATGGCAACAGCGAGACCGCCGTCGATGCGGCGTGGACGCCGCTCATCGCCACACCTCCATTCCCGTCGTACACCTCCGGCCACAGCACATTCAGTTCTGCCGCTGCGACCGTGCTGGCTGGATACTTCAGAATCGATGCCATGCCTTTCAGCACGACCTCCGACGGGCTGCCGGGAGTGACCCGCTCGTTCACGAGTTTCAGCGCCGCGGCAGCCGAGGCCGGCCAAAGTCGGATCTATGGTGGTATTCATTGGCAGTACGACAACCAGGATGCCCTCGCGGCCGGCCAGGCGCTCGCTCATCACCTGCTCGACAACTTCTTCCAGTTGATCGGCGATCTCGAT
>DATKJG010000342.1:0-13450 GCA_035543215.1 Phycisphaerales bacterium
GATGGAGTTTCCCTGAAACAGACACCTTGCGCGCGCAACCTCGCGTTGCCGATACGGGCGTTCGGACATTCTGCGCGCGCAATGTGTCAGAAAAACTGCCTTGGCGATGGCGCCAGCCAGGATCGACGTCCGCCGACCTAAAGCATGTTGGTAGTGCATGCCTGCGCGCGCAATCTGCTCGCGGTGCTGGGGCCCGGTCAGATCACCATCCCCGTGATCTTGGCTTCGAAGACGATCTTGTCATCCACCATTCCCTGACAGATTGCGATGAACCTGCGCGCGCGGAAGTCCACCTCCTTGGCCAGCAGGTACAGCGTGTCGCCGGGCACGACCTGCCCGCGGAACGACACATCATCGCAGCGCGAGAAGCCCAGGAAGCGAGGCTCCTTCGTACGGCACTTGAACTGGACCGAGCACAACTGTGCGCCGGCCTCGATCATCAGCACCCCCGGCATCAGTGGCCGGCCGGGGATGTGATACGGCACCCAAAACTCGTCATCGCGGATCTTCTTGACCCCCAAGGCCTCGCTGAGGGTGTCGCTTGTCCAGATGACGTGATCCAATTGCCGCATGTCGCCGCGCTGCGGGTTCATCTGGGCGACCTGGTCGGCGGATACGGCCACGCCGCTACGGTCGATGCCGCTGATATCGAAGAGAGGAACGGGCACGCGTAGGGGATTCCGTGGCAGGCTCTGGAGTATCAGGAGCGGGAACAGACAACCAGCGACAGTGCCGGCGCAGGCTTACGACAGATTCCAGTTGACGCATCGTGCAGGCCGCAGCGGGCGTGCAGCGTAGCGAAAGGCCGCATGCAGGGCCATTTCTGCGCGGCTTGGTGATTCACGCTCGATGGGAAGCATGACGACCTATATGAGCCTGCCCAAAACATGGCGGCTCTTACCGCCCGACGGCGATAGGACGCGTGCCGTGTAGGAAGCCCCAAGTCGAGATCGCAAAGCGATGAGCGGATCCGCCCGCGTGGTCCGCCGATCGCTCGACTTAGCCGCCTGCAGGCGTTTCAGTGCCGGTGGATCGCGATTCGAGGATGCTGACGCGCACATCCTGTGCCGCGGCCTTGATGTCCTGCATCATCTTGCGGACGCGAGTTCCTGCGGCCTTGTTGCCGCCGGCAGCCTTCTGGATGTCGTCCGCTGCGTCATGCACGAGTTTCACCAGCCGTTCGTATGCTTCCATGTCGTCCTCGCGAGAGTGGTGGGAAACGGGACTGCGGGGTCGGCGACCACGCTTGGAGATGTCGCCAGCCCTGCGGAAAGGCGACGCGAACGGCTGATTATCACCCTGCAAAAACGCACTGGACAAGGCTTCAAGCGCGTTTTTACCCCATTTGATCGGGTTCTGATCGGGAAAACGATCGTGATTTTCACGCAGCGACGGTCTTAGCGAGGTCCAGGCAGGTCCGAAAAGCCGGGTGCGTCGCATCGCCAAGCAACTCGTACATCGCGGCCAGGACCCCGGTCTGCACGGCTCCAGCGTTGGTCATGCGCTGTAGCGCGGGAGCGATCTGATCGGCCTGGCTGGATGAAATCGCATCGGTGACGAGGAATGGCTGCCTGCCCGTGGCCAGCAGATCGAGCGTGGTTTGCGTGACGCAGACGTGGGCCTCGACGCCGCAGATCAGCACGGTGCCGCGGCGCCAGGCCATCAGTTGCTCGTGGACGAGGTCGATACAGGCGCTGAACCTGGTTTTTTCGATGCGGCGGCTCTGATCGGTCATGGCTTTGTTGATCTCATCAACCGTGCGGCCAAGGCCCTGCGGATACTGCTCGGTCACCAAGTACGGCATGCCCGTCGCCGCAGCCATGCGCAACATGATCGAGGCGTTGTGGATCACACGAGCCGCGTGATCGATGGTGGGCATCAGCCGCTCCTGCATGTCGATGACCAGCAGGGCTGTTTGATCGATCCGCAGGCGGGGAATGGCCATAAGGCAAGTGTAAACGCGGCCGTTGGGCCTGCCAAAGGAGGAATCACACCCTCAATGCCGTGGCAGCAGCCTGCAGCGGCTCGGAGTACCGCTTGCGCACGGGCTCGACCACATCCTTGATAAAGGCGTCGACCTGCGGCGGCGCCAGGCCGATGTACGCCGCGGGATCGAGCACGGCGTTGAGATCGACGCCTGCAAACATCTTCTCGCTGCGCAGTCGCTCGAGAAGGTCGTTGGTGCCGCCCTCGCTCTTGACGCGCTGGGCTGCCGCCTGCGAGTGCCTGCGGATGACCTCGTGCGCCTCCTGTCGATCGGCCCCCTGCTTCACGACCGCCATCATGATGTTTTCGCTCGCCATGAACGGCAGTTCAGCCATGAGGTTGGCGCGAATCGTCTTCTCATACACAACCAGGCCGCTGGCGACGTTGTGCAGCACATCCAGAACTCCATCGAGGGCCAGGAACGCCTCGGCCAAGGCCAGACGGCGGTTGGCCGAGTCATCCAGCGTGCGCTCCAGCCACTGCGTGGCGAGCGTGTTCAGCGGATTCTGGGCCAGGCTCATGACGAAGCGGGCCATGCCCGTCGCTCGCTCGCAGCGCATCGGGTTGCGCTTGTACGCCATCGCACTCGAGCCGATCTGATCCTTCTCGAAGGGCTCCTCGAGCTCCTTGCGGTTCGCCAGCAGACGGATGTCGTTGCAGGTCTTGTGTGCTGCCGCTGCCGCCGCCGCGAGGGCATTGAGAATGTGGGCATCGACGATGCGGGGATAGGTCTGGCCGGTCGCAGCGAAGACGTTCGCCTCATCGGGGCTGCCGGAGATTTCAGTGTGTTTCAGGGCGTTCCGGAGGAACAGGCGATCGAGTTCCGCGACCTTCTTCGCGTCGCCGTCGAACAGCGACAGGAACGACGCCTGCGTGCCGGTGGCCCCTTTGACGCCGCGCAGTCTCCAGCGGGCGACCTGCGCTTCGATCTCCTCCAGTGCCAGGGCGAAGTCATAGGCCCAGAGCGTCGCTCGCTTGCCCACGGTCGTCGGTTGGGCCGGCTGGAAGTGCGTAAAGCCCAGCGCCGGCAGCGATCGATGTCTCTCGGCGAACCGGCCCAGGGCATCGATCACCCTCGCCATCTTGCCGGCGATGAGCGTCAGGCCCTCGCGCAGCGTGATGAGGTCGGCGTTGCAGACGATGTCCTGGCTGGTTGCCCCAAGGTGAATGATCAGCCGCGCATTCGGCGCGACATCGCCCAGGGCGTGCACATGGGCCATCACATCGTGACGCAGGCGCGCCTCGTGCTGCGCCGCATTGTCGAAGTCAATGTCATCCAGATGCGCGCGGATCTCGTCGATCTGCGCCTGAGAGATGTTGAGCCCGAGTTGCTTCTGCGCCTCGGCGAGTGCCAGCCACAGCCGTCGCCACAGGCTGAACTTCCGCTGGGCGGACCAGATGCGTCGCATCTGGGCTGATGCGTAGCGCGTTTCCAGAGGCGACTGATAGGACTCGTGAGACATGCGAGGAGGATTCGGACGTTCCGCGGCCTGACAGGTTCGCCCGTTTTGACGTTTGCCGGAGAAAATGCCCGGCGAATCGGCATCGAAGATAAGATCGCTGCTGGCAGCCACATCGTACAGACGATGATCGACTGCAGCGCGGCGAGCGACGAAGCGCGCGAGCGACGCACCCCATGGCGGCAGAGGCCAGGCCCATCCCACACAACGTCAACGACCGGCCCATGGCCGAACTTCCGCCGCACGCGGCGAACGTTCCCGGACGGGCGCGGACGGCAGACGAAGCGGCCGACATCGCTCAGCGCCTCACGCCGCTGCGCGAACTGCAACTGCTCGAGGCCTTTCGCCGCGGCGGAGACGACTCGCATCGCGCTCTGACCGAACTCCTCGCGGCCTATCAGCGGCGCGTCTACAGCGTGTGCTTCCGCATGGTGCGCCGGCCGGAAGACGCCGCCGACCTGACGCAGGATGTCTTGCTCAAGGTGGTTGAGCACCTTTCCTCGTATGACGGACGCTCGAAACTCAGCACGTGGATCATTCGTGTCGCGCTCAATGCCAGCCTGAGCCACCTGCGCCGGGCGAAGACGCGCGAGACGCGCTCGCTCGACAGCCCTCGTGCTCCGGCAACGCCATCCGGGCGCATCGACCTCGACGCGATCCCGAACCAATCCCCAACGGCCGCCCCCGTCGGCCGGGAACCTTCCCCGCCCGAAGGCGTCGAACAGCAGCAGCGAAGGACGCTGGTCGTGCAGACGCTGGACAGCCTCGATCCTGAGACCAAGGCGATCCTGGTTCTGCGCGACATGCAGGACATGGACTACCAGCAACTGGCCGAGGCCCTTGACGTGCCTTTGGGCACGATCAAGTCGCGGCTGTTCCGGGCGCGAGCGGCCTTCCGCGAGGCCTTCGAAGCCCGCGGCGGAACGTGACTGATTCAAACGACGATGCTCGATCGCTACGACCCAACTGAACTGCTCGACCTGATCGAAGGCGACCTCGATGCCGGCGCATCCGAGGACCTGCGGGCGCGCCTCGCGCACGACCCGCCGGCGAGAGCCATCGTCGAGTCGATGATGCGCGATCGCGCATCGCTGCGGTCGCTGGAGCATCCCGCCCTGCCCCAGGACTTCATCACCGCGATGGAGCCGATGCTCAGCCGCCCGATGCTGATCGAGCCGGTGAGCGATCTGGCGACGCTCAAGCCCGGCGAGTTCCGCCGACAATATCGACGACGAACGCGGCACGTGCGCATCGGCCGACTTGCGGCTGCCGCGGCCGTGTTCCTGGCGGTTGCCGGCGGAACCTGGGCGCTCATTGTCAACTGGTCATCGCTGCGCGGCTCATCAGGCGGTGGCAATGCGGTCGCTGCGAACAATTCCAACCAGGGCAGCTCCCTGATCGAGAGCGGATCCGCCGCAAACCGACGCGGCGCGCATTCTCGCGTTGCTTCCGGCGTACCCGGTCCGGGGGTCGTGCATCACGATCTTCGTCCTCAGCCTGATCGCGATGCGATTGCGTCGAGGTCAAACACCGACGATTCCTCCGCTCACATTGCCCCGGGCGCGCCTGGTCAGGCGGCCGATCGAGTCGTACTGGCGGCGGACTTCGCCGTCGTCATGCAATCGCCCAGCGAGTCGGCTGCGGAGTTCACCGTGCGCGGCGCGCTGGCCGATCTGGGCGATCGTGCCGCGCTGGTGCGAAACTTCAGTTTCGAGGAAGCCCAGCGCCTCTCCGAGGAATACCGCATCGCACATGGCGGCTCGCGCGAAGCCACCACAGGAGGCTCAGCCGATCAGCCCAGGGCCGCCGTTGCGCCCGGTACTGGCGGTCTGCGCGATCACGCCCTGACCTCTGCCGAGATGCAGCAACTCGCCACGCAGGTGCGCGAGCAACTGCGCCCCAAGCATGCGGCCGCCGCTGCAACGGATGCGACCGAGGACAGCGGGCTGCTTGCCGGCGCCTCGGATCTCGCGCCAACGCTCGAGCAGCAGCTGGAATTCTCCAGCCGCGGCGTTTCGCACACCGTAGCCGTTCAGGTCTCCGAACTCGTGCCACTGATCGAGCGACTGGCATTGAGTGATCCGGCGGCGGGGGTGACGACGCTTCGAGTGCTTCCAAAGGCTCCGATGAGCGACGAGCCGGTGATTGGCTCGGGCCAGGAACTGCCGTCGACGACGGCCCCCGTGCTCGCGTGGCTGACCGAGGGCCCGCTGGTGCGGCAGGCCCTGCAGCGGCTGTCGGCGGCCCGGAGCGACGCCATCGTTCTTCTGCCGGTCATCGTGCGATAATCGGGGGCCGTTGCAATCAACAGCAAGGAATTGACGTCGGTGGGCATGTGGTGAACCTCCATCGCGCCGATAGAAGGCGTATCTTTCACGTGCGATGGGATTAACTATGACGGGTGCCGTACTCCAGAAGATTTGCGGATTGTGCGGGCAGGATTGCGCGAATCGTCCGCGCACCAAGGACAAGCGCGGCCGGTACTTCTGCAGCGCGTGCTACGACCGGGCCATCGCGCGGAAGCGGCAGCAGCGCGGCCTGGCCCCTCCATCGCCACCACCCCCGCCGCTGGCTCAATCGATCCACAACCCGACGACCCAGGCGGCGGCCCGATCGCCTGAATCCGCAGCGCCGCCACCGCCCTTCGCGCCGCCTCCGCTGCTGTTGCCGCCACTCGCAGTACCGCCGCTGCCGCCTGCGCCAGAACCGTTGGCTGCAGCCCGCGTCGAACCAGTCGCGGCATTTGATTTCGAGTCGACAGGGACTTCCGCCGCGAACGGGCACATGGCTCCAGCTTCTCCGGCGCAGGAGATGGTCGAAAGCCGATCGCTCGCCGCATCGGCCGATGAACGGCCGTTCATAACAGAGTCTCGCTTGACGGCGCCGGCCAGCGACGCTGTCGAGGAGGCGCTTGAGTTCAAGGAGGCGCCTCGCGTCGACGCAGAGGCGCCCGCGACGCCGATCGAAGATCCGCAACAGATCAAATCGACGGAGCCTGAGTTTGATCCGTCACTCTCATTGGAACTGCCTTCCGACGATTTGGCGGCGATCGTCGCGCCGCCGCCGGAACCAACGTTCGAGCAGCCGGCGCCTGGCAGTCTGAGCACGGTTGCGCACACCGAGGAGCCCAGACTCCAGCAGGCGCCGGAGGCTGCGCCACTCGAAGCGCCGTTGATCGATTCACCTGCACTCGAGACGCCACCGGCTGTGCCATCGCCAATCGCTGCGAGTATCGCCGATGAGTCGGACACAGCGGAGCCATCATTCTTTGAACTCGAGCCCGAGGAACAGCGTGAGTGGCCCTCCGCATCTGAGAGCGCAGCAACGGAAGATCAGCAGAAGCGGGCAGTCGCCTTTGAGGTCCCGCCGGCGCCATCGCCGAGCCGTGCCGCGCCTCATTCAGTCATCGGTGCTGCTGTGGCCCCATCGCATGGCGCGATCGCGCCGCGCGATTGGCGGGTCCTGGCGCTGAATGGTGGTCCGGTGCCCACGGCCTTCGCCGGCTGTCCGCATTGTCACCGCCTGATGCCTACCGGCGCCGTCGTATGCCTGGCGTGCGGCTTCAATACACTGAGCGGCGTTCGCTCCGATGAAGACGTGGCCCGGCCGATCAGTCGCCGACGCGCCCGGAGCGGTTGGACCGGTCCAATTCTGATGGGATCAGCGTTGACGCTGCTGGCGCTCGGGGGCGGGTACCTCTTGTTCGGCACTCGCGCGGGGGCACTGGCGTACGGGATTGCGTTGGTGGTGAGCGTGCCCGCGTGGTTCGCCTGGTCCGTGATCGATGCACGCGATACCGAGGGCGCGCAACTCAAGATCTGGCTTGTGCCGGGCTACATCATCGCATGGGTGTTCAGCGAGAGCCGGAGCCGATACCTCCGCGCCGCTACGATCGCGCTCGTGGTCATCACCGGCGTGTTCGCGGTATTGGGATACCAGTGGCGATTGCTGGAACGCCAACACACGCGCGCCGTGATCGACCAGCGCGCAAGTGCCGGTATGCCCGACTGAGAGTCTCGGTCCGGATTCCCTACACTGCCGCCATGCTCTGGCTGGACGATTCGATTCGCCCGCACATTCCTGCAGGAAAGGAGTTCGAGTTTGTCCTTGGCCTCGAAGGCGAGGTCTTTCGCGCGCAGAAGAATCGCCGCATGATTCGTGCGCGGATCGGCGATCGCACGTGCTTCGTGAAGACGCACGCGCCGGCGGCGTGGAAGGAGATCGTCAAGAACGCCTCGCGCGGCCGCTGGCCGGTGCTCACCGCCGAGCCCGAGTACAACGCGATCAAACGCTGCACGGGACTCGGGATTCCCACGGTCAAGGCCCTGGGATTCGGGGTGCGCGGCCGCTTCCCCGCCGAACTCGAGTCCTTCATCATCACAGAAGAACTTGGGGGATTCGTGCATCTTGATGAACTGCCGGCGCAACTTGCTTCACTTGGGGCCAGACAGCGCGCTCGGGTTCATCGCGGACTCATCGCCGAGGTGGCGCGCATCGCGCGGCTGCTGCATTCCAGCGGCCTCAATCATCGCGACTTCTATCTGAACCATTTCATGCTCCCGCCCCCGCCAAAGCGCGATTGGGCCAAATGGAACGGCGAGCCGCTGAATGTGCACCTGATCGATCTGCATCGCATGCAGATGCGAGAGTCGACGCCACGCAAGTGGGCGATCAAGGACATCTCCGGGTTGCTGTTCTCGGCCTTCGATGCCGGTCTGACGACGCGCGACTGGCTGCGATTTCTAGGCGCCTACTGGCAGCGGCCATGGCGCGACGACTGGAGCGCCAGCCGGCTGTGGCGCTGGCAGGTGATGCGGCGGGCGGTCAACCTGTACCAATCCGAGCGCGGAAAACCGCCGCCACTTCCGGCTTCTCTTGCCAGTTCTGCATGAAGCGCGCCAGATCGTTGCGCCGCTCGCGACGCAGCAACACGGCCGAGTGATGAATGCGCAAGCCGTCGAGGTCGATCAGCCAGAGTTTGCTCTGCGGGTCGACGATGAAGTTGGTCGCCTTCATGTCGCCATGGCCGGCCCGCAACTGGCCCAGCGTCTGCCAGATGCGCGTGAATTGTCGCGCGAGGTCGGCGAGACGCTCGCCCTTCGTTTCGTCGGATTGAACCAGATCAAGCAGCGAGCGGCCGGGCACGAACTGCGTGAGCAGGTACGAGCGCAGATGCAGCAGGCCGTGTCGGCGTTCCTCGATGCACGCCAGCGGCATGGGCGTGGGCAGGCCGGCCTTGACGAGTTTCCGGCCGTTGAGCCACGACCATCGCGCCCGCGAACGCAGCGGCAGGTGAATCGCGGTGTGCAACGTGCTCTTGAGGTTGTATCGCTTGAGCGTGTAGGGCTCGGCGGACTGCTCAACGCGCGTGACAGTGCAGCGATCGCCGTCCTTGAGCATGGCCGCGGCGCCAAGCGCGCCGTCAGCATCGCTCCAGAGGCGCTCGATCAGAGCCTCCGGCAGATCGCTCACGTGCGTCATGAGGCGCTGCAGCGAGCGGCGCGTGACCGTCGGCGGCAGCGCTACGGCTCGGGCGTTGGTCTGAAGCGTCGGCCGGCCGGTGACGATCGAGGTCTTCTCGGCGGGTTTTTGCGAGGGCAGTGGCACGGGGCCAAGAGTAACGCGACGCGGCTCCGAGCGTGTGAAGTGACCGGATGTCCACAACATGTGCGCGATCTCAGTTCGCGGAGGCGAAGTTGAATGCCTCATCAATGTTGCCCAATGCCTCTCGAAAGCGCTGAGCATTGGCCGCGTCGAGTCGCGCCGAATCCAGATACGCAGTGATGAATCGATCAGCGCCGAAGGATCGCACGGCGTCGAGATCCTCGCGATATCGCGTCATGGGTTTGAAGTTGCGGGCCCGCATTGCTGGCGCGAGCTCTCCGCGCCGGAAGCGCGCCTCCGAGAGGTCGACCAGCGCCAGGCGCACAGCGGGCTCTTCCGATGGCTGCACGAGAAAGTTGCCGAAGTGGGCCGCGCGAAAGTACACGCCGCGCTCGTGCAGCCGCACGAACAACTGTGCCAACGCCCGCAGCAGCGACTGCTTGTCGTCGGCGCCTGCGAGGGCTTCGCGCAGCGAGATGCCTGGCACATGCGGATAGATGACAATGTCGCGATGAATCGATGGCACGCGCGCGACGCGTTCGACGCGGGCCGCGGGGATGTCGAGGGCTGCGAGTCGCTGCGATGCCCGCTCGAATCGCCGTGCATACGGCACCAGCAGGGTCGATGAGAGCAGGCGCTTGCGTCGAAAGAGCTTGATGACGCGCCCGCCGGGCGTCTGCAGCACCTTCGGGCCGTGCTCATCAGCCGAGAGCGTCGCCGCGCCAGCTGTCAGAGCCTGGAACTCGGCCTGAGACATTCGCTGCATGCGCGTCACGCTACTCGATTGTCGCAGCCATGGCGGCTACGCTCGCGCCAGGACGGCGTAGCACTGTTTTGAGACGCCCGGACGCGTCGCATGCCAGGCCATCACCTTCAGCCCGGCGGCCTCGGCATCGCGCGCGAAGGTGGCTGGTGAGATCGGCACACGATCCGTGGCACGCGTGGACCGCAGCCGTTCGCGCACGCCAAAGAGCGTGCCCAAGAACGAGCGCGAACTGAAGAACGACACGACGATCGTGCCGCGCGTGATACGGCGCAGCTCGCGCAGCGCCCGCTGCCGCACATCCGATTCGAAGAAATGGTGAAACAGCCGGTTGCACACGGTCGCATCGAACTGATCCGCGGAGAAGCCGGTTTCGAAGACGCTGGCGACGACGAAACGATCGTCGGAAATCTTCACTCCGCGAGCGGCCGCGAACGCCTTGGCCTGCTCGATCATGTGGGACGACGAGTCGGCTTCGGTCACGATCAATCCCATGCCCGAGAGTTCGGGCAGCAGCCGGCCGGTGCCGCAGGGCAGATCAAGCACGCGCGCCCCCGACGGCACGCCGCGCAGCGCCGAACGTATGCAGCGCATCTCGCGCTTGTGTGAGGGCGTGTCCGTGAGTCCGCGTGTGTACTTGGCGGCGGCCTGGGCCGTGTTGAAGCGATCGAGGGCTTCATCGGCCGAGGTTCGAGCGGCAGTCGTTGGGGGCGGCGCTGCGGAACTCATGGACGAGCATGGTAGAGGGGCCACTTCGGCTACTCTAGTGTGAGCCTTGGCGAAGGCGACGATGCCAGCGATCACGCGCGCCCCCGCCAGCACCCATGAACGTCCACGCGATCGAACCCGAGCCGATGCCGACGCCCTTCACGCCCGCGCCGGTGTTCGATCCGACGCAGACCCTGCGCTACGGGCGCGAGCACGACTGGATCGGCCATCACGTCGCCACCGTGCTGGCGATGATCTACCTGTTCCTGCTGCCGCTCGCGACGGCGCCCAAGGACTGGGCCTTTGCGATTCTCACGGCTTGGACCCTGATTCGCCTGCCACACACCTGGCGCAGTTACAGGGCATTTGCGGGCATGCCCATCCTCTGGGTCACGCTTGCGTGGGTGTGCTGGCAACTACTGAGTTTCACATGGACCAACGATCTGGACCAGGCATGGGATGAGTTCAAGGTGCAGCGCATGCTCATCACGCCGCTGCTGCTCTGGCCCATACTCGATCGTGCACCGTTGCTGGTGATGGCGGCGCTGGCCGGCGTGCTGGCGCAGAACGGCGTGCAGGTTCTGCAGGAATTTGGCTGGGTTGCCACGCCGCCCGCTGCCGAGGGTCGCCTGCGCGGACTGATCCATCCGATTCACAGCGCGATGTGGTTTGGCGCGGCAGCCCTATGGCACATTGGCGTGGTCATGAACTGTCGGGGCTGGAAGCGATGGATCGCGCTGGCGCTCGCGGCGATCTCGATCGTTGGATTGTTCGCTACGGGTTCGCGCGGGCCGTGGATCGCGACGGCAGCAGCCTTGATCGCGGGTGCGATCATCATTCCTCTGCATCGTCCCGCGATGCGCCGGCCTGTTGCCATCATCGCAGCGGGTGCGGTGATCGCGATCATCGTTGCCTGGACCATCGCGCCTGCGATGATCCGCAACCGTCTGGCCGATGCGCAGCAGGAAATCGCTGCGGCGCGACAGCGCCAGGTCTACTGGACCAGCGCCGGGCTGCGCCTGGGACTGTGGGGCTGGGCGCTGGAAGTCTGGCGCACCGCGCCGCTGCAGGGCGTCGGCGCCGGCGGGTTCAGCGTTGCGTACAAGCAACTCGAAACATTCAAGGGCGCGGTGGAGACGGCCCGGCAGCGCAGCATGATCGAGGAGGTTGCGGGATATCAGGAGGCTGTTGCCACCGGCCGCGACGTGACCGCTCTGCGCGGCTATCGGCGCGGCGTGCGCCTCGCGGAACAGCGCTACGACTACCTCACGCGCGATCACGCGCACAGCACCTACCTGCATACGCTCGCGGAGCAGGGACTCATCGGCCTGACACTCCTGCTGACCGCGCTCGCGGTGATCGCTCGGCAATGCTGGCGCGACCGGCCGGATCATCCCTACTCCGACGCGATGCTGCTGGTCCTGATCTGCTGGCTGGTCGGTGCGCAGTTCGACTGCTACGAACTCAACGGCCATCAACTCGGATTGCTCACGCTGCTCGCTGCCTTGACCCTGCCCGGACGCGCCAAGGTGCGCTGGCAACTGTCGGCGATCGGAGATTGACGCGACGATGGAGTAGGATTGTCGCGCACCGTGTCCTGGCCGCTCTGCATCCTCGCTGCGTACCTGATCGGGTCGATTCCCTTCGGGGTGCTCATCGCGCGCAGCAAGGGCATCAACATTCGCGAGCACGGCTCGAAAAACATCGGAGCAACCAACGTCGGGCGCGTGCTCGGCAGAAAGTTCGGGGTCCTCTGCTTTGTTCTGGATTTCCTCAAGGGAACCGGCCCAGTCATCGCTGCGGGCCTGCTCAACGGCACATTGGCGAAGAAGGCGGAGGCGCTGGCTCCGCAGCAGATGTGGCTGTGGATGGCGGTGGCAGCGGCGGCGGTCGCGGGCCATATGTTTTCGATCTTCCTGCGCTTCGCCGGAGGCAAGGGCGTGGCGACCGGCTTCGGCGCCATCGCCGGCATGTATTCGCTGCTCACCTGGCCTGCTATCGCGGCGATCGTCGCGTGGTACCTCGTCGCGCGCATGACGAAGTACGTTTCGCTGGCGAGCATGACCGCGGTGCTGAGCCTGCCGGTGAGTTACCTGTTGAGCGTCATTCCGCCGGGCGCGATGGATCAGCCCTTCGCCCAGACGTGGCAACATCTCCTGCATGCCTACCCGCCGTTTGTCGGCACGCTGGCGATCGCGCTGATGGTGGTGTGGAAGCACCGCACGAACATCGCGCGCCTGCGCCAGGGCACCGAGCCGAAGATCGGGGCTTCGCGCCGCCCGGCAGCATCGCTTCAGTGATGCGATGAACCGCTCACGCGCCGCGGGTGGCCTCGAGCATGCGCTTTCCGCGCTGCTCGATGCGATCGAAGCGTCCCTGGCCCATGTCATTGGGATCGAAGAGGTTGTTGACGAAGCCCACGGCGAACGCGCCGGCTTTGAGCACAGCCGCGACGTTGTTCTCGTGGACGCCGTTGGTCGGCACGATGCGCAGGAACGGCAGGGGTCCGCGCACGCTTCGGATGTAGTTGGGCAGCGGCTCAGGCGCGGGAAACAGCTTCTGCAGCGGCGCGCCGGCGCGATGCGCCCGAAGAAGTTCGGTCGGCGTGTAGCAGCCGGGCATCACCGCGACGTTCAGCGATTTCGCCTCGTCGATCACCGCCTCATCCACGACGGGCGACACAAGAAACCGCGCGCCGGCCTTGACCGCTTCGCGCGCCTCGTGCGGCGTGAGCACCGTGCCCGCGCCCACCACAACCTCCTTCACCTTTGCGAACTCGCTGATGCGTTCCAGCGCCTGCGGCACCGTCAGCGTGAACTCGAGCACGCGAAAGCCGGCGCGGATTGCGGCCTCCATCGCCGGGGTCGCGGCATGGGGCAGATCGGTGCGCAGAATCGCCGAGGCGCGGGCGTTGCGGTAGAAATCGAGA
>DATKJG010000343.1:0-2158 GCA_035543215.1 Phycisphaerales bacterium
GGTCGGACGCACTTCTGGCCTTGGGACGGCGGCGGAACATCTCCTCGAGCCCCTCCACGGGCTCCAGGGCACGCAGCAGGACAGCCATACCGTGATCGCGCCGGCCACACACGACGTTCAGGCAGAAGTGCATGCCGTAGGTGAAATAGACGTAGGCATGTCCGCCGGGCAGGTACATCGACTCGTTCCGCGGGGTGCGCCGCCCGCCAAAGGTGTGCGCGCCACGATCCTCCGGCCCGAGATAGGCCTCGACCTCGACGACGATGCCGGCCAGTCGCTTGCCGCCGGGGAGAACGCGAACCAACCGCTGGCCCAGCAGCCGCCGCGCGACGGTGACCGCGTCGTTGGTCATTGCCGTGAAGCGCGGCGCGGTCGAATCCTTCGCGCGTGCGCGCCCGTTGCGATCAGTCAACCGGGGTCGCACGAGCCGAGTCATTGAAACCACTCGTTTCTTCCCGCAATCGGTCCCAGCACCCAACGGGGCGGATCATCACGCTTCATTGCCTGCACCATTGCCTCATGAGCGCTCGTTGGCGCGTCGCCTACTGGCAACGCCAGCAGCCCGGCGCTCTCACCGGGTTTGAGCGTCACCAGCGACTCGCGTGTGCCCAGCACCCGCGCGCCCTTGATCGTCGTCATGGCCAGCAGCGTCATCGGATCGGTCGCATCGCGGCGGTGGAGCAGCCGCATCTCATCCAGCACGCTGATGCGATCAGCCGTGCCGAGACAAAGGATGCTGTCGGTTCCGAGCGCGACGTTGACGCCGGCAGCGAGCATGTCGCGATAGCGATGATTCACGTGGCCGAAGTACGCGCTGGCGCGCGGACAGTAGGCGACACCGATCTTCCGGCGCGCGAGCAAGCCGATGTGGCGATCGTCGAGGTAGTTGAGATGCGCCGCCAGCAGCGGATGATCGCCCAGCAAATTGGTGATGTGATCGATCGAGTGCGTACCGAAGCCGGTGATCGAATCATCCCATACGCCGATGCGCTTGAGCATGTCGGCCAGCGGGCCGCTGGCGCAGGCGACGAAGTCGAGTTCGTCGCGCGTCTCAGCCAGGTGTGTGCTGAGCGGAAGCCCCATCGCCGCCACGGCACGGTACACGTCCGGCCCACATGAGTACGGCGCATGCGGCTGCAGGCCGAATCGGACACCCGCATCGATCCCCGGCTGCGACGCTGTCGCGGCCTTGAGGAACTCGATGGTTGCCGCCTGCGTATTTCCGATGCCGAAGACCTCCAGGTAACTCACTGCCGCCATGCCAGCGTCGCGCAAAGTCTGAGTGGGCACGATTGACCGGACGCCCGCGATGTCGCCCACGATGGCCGTGCCTCCCGCGCGCGATAGTCGAATACCCTCGCGAACCGAAGCGGCGATAGCCTCGGGCGAGCGAGCCCGCCCTGACCGCACCCGATCGACCCATGCAGCGAAGTCGCCCGTCTGCGGCTGTGGGCCCATGTGTGTCAGATCGAGGTGGGCGTGGGCATTCACCAGCGCCGGAATCACGATCTCGCCCGGCAGGACCTCCTCCATCGCGTCGCCCGCATCCCCAGCGCTCCCGATCAACTGCGGCGAGCCGCTGGCGACGATGCGGCCATCTTCGATCAGGACGGCGCCCGGCGCGGCCAGCGTGCCTGCGGCGTCGGCGATGGCAGCAGCGCGGATCAATCGGCGGTGGGCGGCGCGGCGTCCGGCAGTCACGGGGCTCTGAGAGTGCGGATTCATGCCTCTTGGCAATCGCTGCCGATGCGGCCGATGAGGCCGGTTCGTCGTGAATGACAGGTTGTCCACGCGCCCGCGCACGGCCGCGCGCACGCCGGCGAGCGGCTTGTACACTACGCCCGACGTTCGCAAACGCCAATCTCCACACATCGCGCCTTCAACCAACGGATTGCCACGCATCAAGAAGGATCTGACCACATGCCACGCGCACTCTCAGTTCGAAACCTGACGATCGCCGCCTCGCTCACCATCCTGCCGTTGTTCGCGGGAGGCTGCGTGCAGCAGGAGAAGTACGACCAGTTGCTGATGTCCAACCGCTCGCTGCAGGAGCAGGTGGTTTCGCTCGAGGATGAGCGCGACGCCGCCAAGGCCAATCTCGACACCGTGCGCGCCCAACTGACGCAGGCCACGGCGGAACTGGGCGGCTTGCGGCAGA
>DATKJG010000344.1:0-8886 GCA_035543215.1 Phycisphaerales bacterium
ATTTCCTCGGCGGCGCGCGCGACGAAGACCTCGTGATCATCGAGCGGCAGCCGTGAACCGTTGCCCGCAACGCCGACGACGAGCGCCGCGAGCGCGACAATCAGTCTAGGCAGAATCCGCTTCATGGGCCGATCTTCGACAGGCCGTTCATGTAGGGCCGCAGGGCTTCGGGCACGGTGACGGTGCCGTCGGCGTTCTGATACATCTCGAGAATCGGGATGAGGATGCGCGGCGCCGCGAGCACGGTGTTGTTCAGCGAGTGGCAGAACACCGTCTGGCCCTTCTCATCTTTGTATCGCATGTTGAGGCGGCGGCACTGGAAGTCGTAGAGGCGCGAGGCCGAGTGTGTTTCGCCGTACGCGCCGGTCGGGCGCTTGTCGGGGCCGTCGGGACCGCGGCCGGGCATCCAGCATTCGATGTCGACCATGTCGGCGTTCTTGGGACCGAGATCGCCCGTGCAGCATTGCAGCAGGCGATACGGCAATTCGAGTTTCTGCAGAAGCGCTTCGACGATGCCGATCATCGTCTTGTGCCACCGCCGCGACTCGGCTTCATCGGCGCGGCAGATCACGACTTGCTCGACCTTGTCGAACTGGTGAATGCGATAGAGGCCAGCGGTGTCCTTGCCCGCTGCGCCGGCTTCGCGCCTGAAGCACGACGAGACAGTGGCGTACTTCAGCGGCAGCGTCGCGGCATCGAGAATCTCATCCTGGTGGAAGCCCATGAGTCCGACTTCGCCGGTGCCGGTCAGGAAGAGGTCCTTGCCGCCGCTCTCGCGGCGCGACTCCTCGATGTGATACGCCTGCTCGCGTCCGGCGGGGAAGAATCCGGTGCCGACCATGCACTCTTCGCGCACGATGACCGGCACGCTCATGGGCTGGAAGCCGTGCTCGCTGGTGATGAGGTCGAACGCGAATCGCAGGGCCGCCTGGTGCAGGCGCATGCCCGCGCCGGTGAGCACGTAATGGCGCGTGCCGGAAATCTTCACGCCGCGCTCGAAATCGACGAGCTTGAGGTCGCGCACAAGTTCGAGGTGAGTCTTGGGCCTGAAGCCCTTGTTCTTCTCAAAGGGGACTGATGGATCGAACCAGGCTGGACTCCATCGTCGCATTTCGACGTTGTCATCCGCAGTAGCGCCCTTGGGCACATCCGGATCAGGGGGCAGCGGAACCTTCAGGAGCAGCGCATTGATGTCGGGCTCCAGCGCCTGCATTCGCTGATCGAAGGTCTGCACCTCCGCCTTGAGTCTCGCCGGCCTCTGCTCGAGGTCACGAATTTGCGCATCGAGCGCTTCGCGCGCCGCGCCTTGGGCGGCCTTCGCCTGGCCTTTCAACTTGCCGATCTGCGGGCCGATCTCCTTGCTGATGCGATTCTGCTCGGCCTTGCGCTCCTCCATCTGCGTCTTCAGTGCGCGCATCTCGGCGTCGAATTGCACGAGGCGATCGATGTCGACCGCGATGCCCTTGTCGCGCGCACCCCGCTTGAACTTCTCGGGGTCGGCGCGCAGTTGTTTCAGATCGATCATGGCGGTGATGGTAACGAGGTCAATGCCGTGCGTGGCAGGTTGGCGACCTACGCGCCGCGATCGCGGTACGTCGGCGGCGCGGCCCAGCGCATCTTCTGCAGGAGAATCTGCCAGTACGTGCTGGAGGGATTGGCCACGAACCGCGCGCGGTCGCCGTCACGCCGCACCCGAATGCGCTGACCCTTGCGCAGCGGCACCAGCGCCTGGCCATCGATCACGAGCGTCGTGCCGGCATTGGCGCGAACCACCTGCACCTCGATGCCGCCGCCTGTGCCCACGACGATCGGCCGGAACGCCAGGCTGTGTGCGGCGATCGGCGTGATAATGATGGCATCGAGCGTCGGCTGTACGATTGGTCCGCCGGCCGAGACGTTGTACGCCGTCGAACCGATGGGCGTGGCGACGATCACTCCGTCGCCGGTCAGCGTCGGGCCGTCGTTGCCGTTGATCGAGATCTCCAGTTCGATCATGCGATAGGGGGGCCCGGCGGTCACGACGCAATCATTGATCGCCTTTTCGCTCGCAAGAACTCCTCCCTGCGCATCGAGCACCTCGACCTCGAGAATCAGGTGTTCGTGAATCGGCGGCTGCGGTCCGAATACGACAGTCGCGTGGCGGCGCAAACTATCCATGTCGAACTCCGCCAGCACGCCAAGCCGGCCGAAATTGACGCCGACCAGCGGGATTCTCCAGCCGGCCAGCCGCCGCGCCTGAGAGAGCATGGTGCCGTCGCCGCCCAGCGCCACCGCCAGGTCGGCCTGGGGATGATTGGGCAGCGGCCCGTCGTCAGCGTCGATCTCACCGGCGATGGTCGCATGGCCGCGCACGAGGTGATCGACGCTGTCGATCATCGCAGCCACCTCGGGCCGCGAACGGTTGGCGATCAGCAGAACGCGCGGCTTTGAGGCGGCGGGCATTGTCCGATTGTAGAGGAACGCACTCGCCTGGCCGACCGGCTACGCCACCAGCCCCTTCGTCAGGCGCATGAACGCGGTTTCGAGATTCACCTGCTCGGGCATCATGCTGCTGACGCGGAAGCCCTGGGCGATGAGACGGCTCGGCAATTCCGAGATCACCAGCCCGCTGGACGGATCGATCGTCACATCGATGCGATGCGAGCCGTTGTGGGCCGCGATGTCGACCTTGGTGATGCCCTTGACCGTCGCCAGCAGCTTCGCCGCCGCCTCGGCACGGTCGTCCACGCTGATGTGCACGACCTGGCCCATGCTCGCGCGTCGCATGATCTCATCGACCGAGCCTGAGAAGAGCAGTTCGCCCTGCTCGATGATGCCGACCATGTTGCACAGTTCCGCCAGTTCATGAAGGATGTGCGAAGAGATGATGATGGTCTTGCCCATCCGCCGCAGTTCCTTGAGCAACTCGCGGATCTCGATGCGGGCGCGCGGGTCAAGGCCCGAGGCCGGCTCGTCGAGCAGCAGCACCTTGGGATCGTGCAGCAGCACGCGCGCGATCGACAGTCTCTGCTTCATGCCGCGCGACAAGCCGTTCACCTCGGCATTGGCCTTGTAGTTCAGGTCCGTCAGGTCCAGCACGTCCTTGACTACCTGGTTGCGCTGCACGCCGTGGATGTCGTAGCACGCCGCGAAGAACTCCAGGTACTCGGTCACGACCATGTCGTCGTAGGCGCCCATGAAGTCGGGCACGTAGCCGATGATCGGGCGGATCTGCGGGTTCTGGTAGCCGATGACCTTGCCGTCGATGCGAGCCTCGCCCCACGTGGGCTTGAGCAGCGTCGCCAGGATCTTGATCGTCGTCGTCTTGCCCGCGCCGTTGGGGCCGATGAACCCGAAGCACGCGCCCTGATCAATCGTGAGATTGAGGTTGTTCAGCGCGACCAGTTCGCCGTACTTCTTGGTCAGGTTGATCGTTTCGATCATCGGCATGGGTATCAGAACGTCCGCGGGGGATCGTAGGCCTCTGTGGGAATCGTGATTGAGGACTTGCGAGCGTGATTTGACGCTGCCGGCGCGGCTTGTGTTCGGCGGCGCACCGCCGACGCAGCGGTCCAATCGTAAATGGTCAATCGCCGCTCCTCAATTGCCTATTGCTCGCTGTCGGCCGTCGCATTGCTCCGGAAGGCGATGTCCTCATCCAGCGGCAGCGGGTAGATCCACCGCACCATCGTCAGGCCCGTGCTGGATGGCGGCTCGTCGCTGCCGTCGACCCGCAGCGGCACAGGCGACGGAACGCCTTCGAGGAACCCCATCACGATCACGCATGGCCGCGTGAACCACGGCGAAAGGTCGAGTTCGCGGCCGATCTCGCGATGAAACGTCGTCGTCGAGGGGTCCATCGACGTCTCGCGCGGGTTCTTGATGTACTTCGGTGGATCAAGCTGGTTGAAGATCGACAGCATGATCATGTAGCGCCGCTGCTCCGCGGCATTCACCGTCTGGTTTTCGGGCGCCGCAATCAGCGAATTGTTCTCGAAGGGCTGGATAAACCGCGACTGGATGCCGATGCTCAGCGGACTCTTCTCTCTCGACCACTGCGTGCCAAAGTCATACGCGACGCCGGTTGTCCAGTCGAAGCCCGCGGGCAGGTTCACGATTTCGCCGATGTTGGCCATGCTGCCGGAATCGTTTCGAGTCACCCACTGCTGCTCGATGATCTCGTTCGAAGTGTTCACATCGCGCTGGTATCGGCGATTGGCGAGGCGATTGTTCTTCACCCAGATGATGACCACATCCGTCAGCCGGCCCGGGAGTTCGTTGATGATGCGGCCGGTGAGCGACGTTTCATCCCCCGAGCCGTTCTTCACCACCTGCAGTGGATTGCTGGGATCGACGCGCAGCAGCCCGCCCCACCTGGCATCCACGCCCCCCATCCAGTTCACCTGCAGCCGCGTCGTCGTCGAGCGTGAGGGCAGAAACGACGTCGCGAAGTTCCGCGCCACATCCACGCGATAGACGTCGGTGTTGGGGAACGGCGCGGCGCTGTCCCCCGGCGGGGTCCACGAAGTCAGCAGGTCGCGATGATCCTTGGCCGACGCGGCCGACACCTCCGTCGCGCCGTAGCGGGGCAGGTACAGCGAGAAGAAACTCAGGGCACGCTGGTACTGCTCCTCGGTGCTGGTGGAGTCCGACGGCCGCGCAATGTGATCGAGCACGGTCACGTGCTGCAGTTCCTGACTCTTGGGAATCAGCCCAACGCTGCCCCACGCGACGAGGGTGAACACAGCCGCGATGAGCGCGAAGGCCACCCACGCGTGCCGCGACAGTTTGTACTGACGCAGAAGGAAGAAACTCACCAGGCCCACGACCCAGTAGGCGACGAACAGCAGGAACGCCAGCAGCAGGCCAATCCCCGCCGTCGTCTGCATGCTGATGCCCGTCGAGAACAGCATGCCCGAGCCCATGTTGCGATCGGTGTCGTTGAGACTCTTCGCCAGCGTCTCCGCCTTCTCGGCCGCCTGAAGGTCGGTGAGGGTTGGCGTATCAGCACGCCGACCGAGGATGCGGCTCCAGAACACATCAGCCTGCGGCAGGCCGACGCTGCCAAGCCGCCCATCCGCCAGGTCGATGCCGACCACCGTCACGCGCCCGAAGCCCACGCGCTTCTGCACCGCCACGACTCTGCCGTCGTTCAGCGCCCACACCGGCTCGTAGCCGTTGTCGATGACGTTGAACCCGCCCGGGCCGGCCCCCAGATCCTTGAACACGCGGATGCTGAACTGTGGCTCGGCCCGGTTGCCGATCAGCAGCCGCACGTTCTGCGTCTTGCACATCACCGGCAGCAGTGCGCTCAGCGGCACGCCTTCATCGCGCCGCGGCACCACTCCTGCCGTCCTGCACGGCAGCAAGTCCTCCAATTGCGTCTGCCCGGGCGCTCCCAGTCCCCACGGATTGCCCGCCGATGGCAGCGAGATGATCAGGTGGCCGCCGCGCTGCACGTATTCGCGCAGTGCGTCTGCCTGGTCGATGCTCAGATCGATCGGCGGCACGTTGTCGCCCGCCCACGCAATGGCTTCACATGCCATCAGGCCGTACCAGCGATCGGGCATCTGCGCGGGCTTCAGGCCGGAGGCGACGCGCGTGTCTTCGTGGCCGGAGATCGGCCGGGGGATGCGAAGTCCGCTCTGCGCGGTGTAATCGTCGAGGCCCAGCCGCTTGTCGCCGATCACCGCGATCATGGCCACCGGCAAATCGACGTGCTGGGCCTGGGCATCGGGCGGCGAGAAGCGCTTGCCGCCGAGTTCGCCGCGCCGCTCGCCATCCTTCTCCTCAAACACGCGCACCGTCCACACGCTGGAGAGGTTGTCATTGGGCGAGAGCGGGGCGTACAGCCAGGCGAAACTCGACTGGCCGGGCGAAAGCGTGAGCGAGCGGCCGTACTCGCCGATGTCGCCATCGCCGTTGGGCACCTGCCACTGCACCCACACGCCGGTGGGCTCGGCGAGGTTGCTGGTGAGTTTGACGCGCATGGGCACGATGCCGCCGCCGCGGAATCCGCCGAATCCGAACTGGTCGATCTCGACATCCACGCCGCTCTGGGCACGGGCCAGCGCGGGCGACAGAGCGAGCACGACAAGCGCGCCAGCGTGAGTGAGCATGGTCTTGAGCCGCCCGGTGCAGTGCACGGCAACAGTGTAGCAGGCAGGATGCGCGTGGCGTCATGACACGGTCGAGAACGCCTCCAGCATCGCAGCGTGGCTCTTGATGCCCATCTCGTAGCACTTGAGTTCGAACTTCTCGTTGGGCGAGTGCACGCGGTCATCATCCAAGCCGAAGCCCACCAGCAGCGAATCGAAGCCGAGGATGCGCTGCACGCTGCCCACCAGCGGGATCGAACCGCCCGTGCCGATGAGCACCGGCTGCTTGGTGAACACCGAGCGCAACCCTTCAAGAGCCGCCTCCAGCCACGGCGATTCGGTAGGCACGCGGATGGCCGGGCTGCAGCCATGCTCGTGGATTTCCCAGCGGCAGTCGGGCGGCATGCGCTTCTTCAGGAACGCGATCAGGTTCTTCATCACCTTCTTCGGATCCTGGCCGTGCACGAGCCGGCAACTGATCTTGGCGCTGGCCGATGAGCCGATGACGGTCTTGGCGCCCTTGCCGGTGTAGCCGCCGAAGATGCCGTTGATCTCGCACGTGGGCCGGCTCCAGATGCGTTCCAGTGTCGTTCGGCCCCTCTCGCCGTAGGGAGTCTTCATGCCCGCTTCGCCGAGGAATTGCTTCTCGTTGAACTTCAGGCTCTTCCACATCTTCTTCTCGGCGGCGGAGAGTTCCTTGATGCCGCTGTAGAAGCCGGGGATCTGCACCTTGCGGTTCTTGTCGTGCAGTTGTGCGATGACGCCGCACAGCGCGGTGGCGGGATTGACCAGCGAGCCGCCGAACATGCCCGAGTGCAGATCGGCCGAAGGGCCGTGCAGCGTCGCTTCGATGTAGACAAGGCCGCGCAGCATGTACGTGACAGCGGGGGTGTTGATATCCCACATGCTCGTGTCGCTGACGATGCAGACATCGGCCTGCAATTCCTTCTTGTTGGCCTTGAGGAAGGGATCGAGGCTTGGGCTTCCGGATTCTTCCTCGCCTTCAAGGAAGACGGTGACGTTGACCGGCAGCGAGCCGCGCGCCTTCATCCACGCGCGAAAGGCCTCGATGAAGAGCATGACCTGGCCCTTGTCATCGACCGCGCCGCGGGCCACGATGCGCTTGCCGCGCGGGCCTTCAACAATTGCTGGTTCGAACGGCGGCGACTTCCACAGGTCGAGCGGGTCCGGCGGCTGCACGTCGTAGTGGCCGTAATAGAGAAGATGCGGCGTCTTGCCATTGGAGCCGTTCGTGCGGTAGTGGGCCACGACCATCGGGTGGCCCGTCGTGTCGCGCAACGAAGCGTCGAAGCCGATCGACTTCAACTGATCGGTACACCACTGGCCGGCAGCGCGTGTCTGCTTGTTGAAGGCCGGATCGGTGGAAACGCTTGGAATGCGCAGCAGATCGCACAGGCGCCAGACGGAACTGTCGAAGTCGGCATCGACCTGCGCGAGGATTGGCTGGAGCGTGGCGGACGGAGCGGGATTCTTGGCCATGCCGCCGATGATACGGGATCGCGCTGCGGATCGACCGGCTGTGCCCACGTTCAAGACTGATGAAGAATTGTCGTCGCTACACCGCCATGACCGCTGACGCGAGGTAGGCGATCGCGAGCATGCCCAGCAAGGCGATGAAGAGGAAGGCCAGCCAGCGATGAATGAGGCGTTCGCCGCGGCTGGGGTGCTCTTGCTCCTCGATGATCTCGATGCGCGGCTGCGCCAGTGCCGGCGACCCGAGCAGGCCTTCCATTTCCGCGTAACTTCGCGGCGGACGACGCCGCAGATCGCAGCCGCATCGCGGGCATCGCGCAGGCGCGGATGTGGCTGAGATTCGATTGATGGACGGGCCCTCGAAGCCGCAACTCACGCAGCGGCGCGTGAGCAGGCGCCGATCGACCGTGGTTCGAACGTTGCTGATCATGGCCGGAAAACAGCGTATCACGGATCGCCGCCAAGCCAAGGGGTTTCTGGTGGTCGTGGAAAGAATTCCTGACGCGCGAGGATGCGAATCCTTTCCGATTCCGGGGCGCTGTATGCGATTTTCGGGCGTGCAATCGAGCGACGGCCTCTGGCCGCGGGCGTCTGGCACGAGCTATGCTGGTGATCACGCCAGATTGACACGATCTCGACGGAGAAGATCACGACCATGAAGTCAACAACTGTCGCGTTGCTTGCAGTGCCCTCCCTGTTCGTCAGCCATGCCGACGCACAGCGCGCCTTTGAAGTCTCGGAAGATGGCCGGCAAACCGTCACCCTCCAGCCCGGCGCATCGGATGATGGCGGCATCGCCGGTGGCGGCGCCGGACGTCCCTTCGGCACGGCGCCCGACTGGTTCAATGACCTCCGCCGCCCGGTCGCTGGTCTCCAGATCGTCGACATGAACGGCGATGGCCACAACGACCTCGTCGTGGGCTGCTTCTTCTCCTCCGGCTGCTGCCCGGCATACACCGACTGGCGGAACCTCATCTATTACAACACTGGCACGGCGCTGGAGGGGCAACCCTCCTGGATTTCCACCGATCAGGTTCACACCAACGACGTCCAGGTCGGCGACATCAACGGCGACGGCTTCCTCGACATCTTCTCCGCCAACGGCGGGTTCCAGCATTCACCGTCGGTGATCTACTTCGGCAGCGCCACCGGCCCGAGCACCTCGCCGGGATGGTCCTCCGTCGTTTCGCCCTCGACGTGGGCGACCAGCGCCGCGCTGGCCGACTTCGACCACGATGGCGATCTCGATGTCGTCACCACCAATCAGAGCGGCATCACCGGCGACAACTTCCGCCCGATTTACATCTACCGCAAC
>DATKJG010000345.1:0-11414 GCA_035543215.1 Phycisphaerales bacterium
CGGCGCCCATGTAGAAGTTGTCGGTCGAATCCCTCGCTGGATGATCTTCCGGGATGTTGAGCGCGGTGAAGTTGTGGAACTCGTCTTCGACCTCAGGCCCGGTTGCGACGCTGAACCCCATCCGCGCGAAGACCTCGGTGATCTCATCGATCGTGCGCGAAAGGATGTGCCGCCGGCCCAGACCCATGGGCAGGCCGGGCTCAGTCACATCCACCAACGGACCCGCGATTGCGCCATCGCTTCCCAGCGTGGCCTTTCGGGCTTCGAAAGCCGATTCGAGGGCTGTCTTCACCTCATTCAGCCGGGCCCCCACCGCGGGCTTCTGGCCCTTCGGCACATCCTTGAGCATGGGCATCGCGGCCTTGAGCGCGCCCTTGGCTCCAAGATACTTGATGCGCCACGCCTCGAGTGCCGTGGCATCGCCCGCGCCGGCAAGTTGCGCCAGGCCATCGTCGTACATCCTGTTCAGGACGTCGAGCATGTCAGAAGTCTACCGCCACAACATGCTCAACAAGGGGACTTGACACGCCGATGAATCGTGCTAGGCTTCCCGACCTTCATGAGTCACCGTCACGACCATTTCGCCGCAGCCGCCACGCTGATGATGGCGATGCGCATGCCCAGCCCGGACGCCGGAGTTCGCTCCAGCGTGTGGGCGGGTGTCGTCGGCTGACCCCCTCCCACAACGTGATTTGAGCGATTCCCGCGTCCGGGCCTGATCCGCGATCGGCTTTGGCTGTCGTTCGTCCATCCATCCAGCGCTCACGCAACGGGCCTGCGCGATCACTGCGCGCAGGCGCCATCACCCCGAAGGGAATCTCATGTCACGCTCGAACTCATCATCGACCTCTCGCGCCAGCACGACCAGCACGGCGCCGGCGTACCGCTTCGAAACGCTTTCCATTCACGTACGCGACGGCCACGACAATGATCCGCTGACCGGCGCCGTGGTCACGCCCATCTACCAGACCACGACCTACGCCCAGGATGAACTGGGCGGCACACCCGAGTGGTGCTACGCCCGCACCGGCAACCCGACGCGCAGTGCGCTGGAGGAGAGCATCGCCGCGCTGGAGGGCGGGCGCCACGGCCTGTGCTTTGCCAGCGGGCTGGCCGCCGCGAACGCGGTGCTGCAGGGTTTGCTTCGCAGCGGCGATCACGTCGTCGCTTCGCAGGATCTCTATGGCGGCTGCTGGCGGCTGTTCACGAAGATCTTCCATCGCTTCGGCGTGGACTTCTCGCTGATCGACACGAGCGATCCGGTCAACGTCGTGGCTGCCATCCGGGCCAATACGAAACTGCTGTGGCTGGAGACTCCGTCCAATCCGCTGCTCAAGGTGACGGATATCGCTGCGTGCTGCGCTGCGGCGCGGCGGCGCGACGCCACCATCGTCACGCTCGTGGATAACACCTTCGCCACGCCGGTGTTTCAGCAGCCGCTGGAGCTGGGCGCGGACATCGTGCTGCACTCGACGACCAAGTACATCGGCGGACACTGCGATGTGCTGGGTGGCGCGCTGATCGTGAACGATCCGGCGCTCTACGAGCCGCTGAAGTTCGTGCAGAACGCCACCGGCGCGACGCCCGGCCCTCAGGACTGCTTCCTGCTGCTGCGCGGGATCAAGACGCTCTCGCTGCGCGTGAAGCAGCATGAATCCAACGCGTTCGCGATCGCGCGCTGGCTGGAGCGCAGCGAGGACGTGCGGCGCGTGATATATCCCGGCCTGAATTCACACCCGCAGCACGCGCTCGCGAAGCGGCAGTCAAATGGCTTCGGATCGATCGTCAGCGTCGGGTTCGAAGGCGGCGTCGAGCGCGTGCGCAAACTCGTCCGCCTGCTTCGACTCTGGCCCTTGGCGGAAAGCCTGGGAGGCGTCAAGAGCCTGCTGTGCCACCCCGCGACCATGACGCACGCATCGGTCGATGCGGCCGAGCGGGCACGCATCGGCATCGGCGATGGCCTCGTCCGGCTCTCCGTCGGGCTGGAGCACCCGCAGGATCTGATCGACGATCTGGACCAGGCGCTGCGCGCGACGCGGTCCGCTGAGCCGTCGCACATTCAGGCAGCCGGCACGGTGCTGGCGGAGGCGGCGCGATGATCGCCCGTGCGCATCTCTATCGGCCCCCCTTCATCGATCGGCCCCCTGCCACGGATGGCCGCCGCACGTTGCGCATCGGTCTGCTGGGCTGCGGCACGGTCGGCGGCGCGATCGCGCGCCTGCTGGCCGAGCGGCGCGAGCACATTCGCGGCACGCACGGCGTGGACCTCATCGTGACGCGCATCCTCGTACGTGATGCGGCGAAGGCCCGCACGGGAATTGACCCCGCGCTTGTGACGTGCGATGTCAACGAGGTTCTGCAGGATCGGCCGGACGTGATCATCGAGGCGCTGGGCGGCCGCGAGCCGGCGGCGACGTACATCGAGCGGGCCCTGCAGCGCGGCATCAGCGTTGTCAGCGCCAACAAGACGGTCATCGCACATGACGGCGTGCGTCTGCAGTCAATCGCGCATGTGAACGGCGCGCGACTGGAGTACGAAGCCAGCGTCGGGGCCGCGATCCCTGTGCTGGCCGCTCTGCGCCAGCGCGGAGCAGCCGGCGGCGATCCAATCGTCTCGATTCGCGCGGTTCTCAACGGAACCTGCAACTTCGTGCTTTCGCGCATGCGCGAGGCCGGTCAGCCGCTGGAGGCAGTGCTGAAGGAGGCGATTGAGCGAGGCTACGCCGAGCCCGATCCCAGCGCCGACATCTCCGGCCGCGACAGCGCGGAAAAGCTGTGCATCCTCGCGCGAGCCGCCGGCCTGGCGAGCGTTACACCGGCCGACATTGAGACGACCGGCATCGCCGGCATCACGCCGCGTGATCTGGATGCGGCCCGCGAGCAGGGTTGCGTCGTGCGGCTGATCGCCGAACTCGATTGCCGCGATGGCGGCGCGAACCTGTGCGTCTGTCCGATGTTCGTGCCGCAGAATCATCCGCTGGCGAGGGCCCGCGGCGCGGAGAACATCTTCGTCCTTGAGCAGCAGCACGCCGGGCGGCTTGTGCTGAAAGGGGAAGGCGCCGGGCCACTGCCGACTGCTGCAGCGATTCTTGGCGACGTGCTGTGCCTACTGGAGCCGCAGTCGCCGATCGTGACCAACGCGCGGGAGGTGCAACGAGTTCCAAGAGCCAGGGGCCGCACGTTCGTGCGTTTGCCGCGCAGCCACGACGCAGCGGAGGCGCTCCGCCGCAGCGCGACGCACGTGTGCGTGCGCCGCGACACGATCGAAGCGATCGTGGATGATCACGTCGGCATTCCGATTGATCGTGGATTCGTCGCGCCGGTACTGGCCTGACACTCAATGAACAGGCCCGCGACGAGCGCGGGCCTGATGATCCAGTCACATGCAGGAAATGCTCGATCAGCCGTTCTTCTCTTCGACCTCAATGACCTCAGCACCTTCGGCCTTGAGTTTGGCGATCTGCTCATCAGTCAATTCGACTTCCTCCACTTCCGTCGCGCTCGCGCCCATCGCGCCAGCCTTTGACGAAGCCGCGGCGCCCGCCGCACCTTTGCGCAGTTTGGCGGCGAAGGCGGTGCGCTTGTCGGCCCGGGCCCGGCGCGTCGAAATGCCGCCGCCCAGTTCGGGACCCTCTTCCTTGCCGACCAGCTGCAGCAGCACGAGATCGGTCGCATCGCCCAGGCGATGCTGGCCGAGTTTGACGATGCGCGTGTAGCCGCCATCGCGGTCGGCAAAGAGCGGCGCGACGTTGCGCATGATGTGCTGCACCAGGCGCGGCGCCTTGCGCACCTCGCCGTAGCGGTTGTACTCGACCTCGCCGGCGTCGGGCAGCGTGAAGTAGGGATTGTCCTTCTTCCAGTCCTTGACATTGGGGTCGGCCACCCAAACGTGCACCTTGCGGTCGTTGATGCGCCGTTCGATCAGCCGCCGCGCGCGAAATGTGCCCTGCTTGGCGATGGTGATGATCTTCTCGACCATGGGCTGAACGGCCTTGGCCTTGGCCGGAGTGGTGACGATCTGGCCGTGCTCGAACAGGCCCGCCGCCAGGTTGCGAAGCATGGCGCGACGGTGATCCTTGTCGACGCAGAGTTGTTTACCGGCTACTCGATGACGCATGGCTTGAATCCAGGGCTGAGGACTGAGTGCGGAGGACTGAGGGAATTCCCGTCGCACGCCTTCGCATGCGACGGATTTGAATCGTGATGGACTTGTGCGATCCTGACTTCGACGTTCGTTACATCACATCGTTGCGGCAGCGAGCGGCGGCGTATAGCCCTCGGGCAACTGCATGCCCAGCGAGAGACCGAGCTCCTCGAGCTTGCGCTTGACCTCGCGCAGCGACGTCTTGCCGAAGGAACGCACTGCCAAGAGTTCAGCTTCGTCCTTCTGCACGAGATCGGCCACGTTGCGGACCTTGGCCGAGTTGAGGCAGTTGTTGGCGCGGACCGTCAGGTCGAGCGCCGCGACGGGCATGTTCAGCTTGCGGATCAGATCGTCATCGACGCTGGCGGCAGCGGTGGCTTCAGCCGAGACGGTGTCGCTGCCCAGTTCGAAGTACTGCACAAAGGGGTTGAGGTGCTTGCGCAGGATCTTCGCAGACTCGACCAGCACCATGTCGGGCGAGACGGTGCCATTAGTCCAGATGTCGATGATGAGCTTGTCGTAGTTGGTCTTCTGGCCGACGCGCGTATTCTCGACGCGGTAGCGCACGCGCTGCACGGGGCTGAACACGGCATCGATGGGGATCTCGCCGATGACCTGCTCGTCGCGGCTGGCGTACTGCTCGGCCGCGGGCTCGTAGCCACGGCCCTTGCCGACGGTGAGTTCAGCCTCGAAATCCACCGCCTCGGTCAGCGTCGCGATGACGTGATCGGGGTTGTGAACGGTGACAGATGGATCGGCCTCGATAAGATCCGCGGTGATCTCGCCCGGGCCGGTCGCGGCCAAGCGCATGGTCCTGGGCTCATCGCTTTGCAGGCTGACGATCAGGCCCTTGATGTTGAGGATGATGTCGGTGACATCCTCCATGGCGCCGGGAATGGTCGAAAACTCGTGTTCGACGCCGGAGATGCGGACCTTGGTGACGGCGGCGCCTTCGACGCTGGAGAGCAGGATGCGGCGAAGGCTGTTGCCGACGGTGGTGCCGAAGCCGCGCTCGAAGGGTTCGGCGATGAAGCGCCCGAACGTCGGCGTGCGCGACTTCTCATCAACCACGACTCGTGCGGGCAGTTCCAGCCCGCGCCAACGGACATGCATGACGAACTCCAATCGTGTATCAGCAGAACCTGAAGAATCAGGAATCCGCACGGAGCACGAACGCAATCGAAGCCTGCTGAACGCTCGCGATGGTTCTTCTGTCCGGGCGGGGAAAGACTGAGATCAGACGCGCCGCTTCTTGGGCGGGCGGCAGCCGTTGTGCGGAATCGGCGTGTGGTCCTCGATGGCCGAGATGTTCAGGCCGTTGTTCTGCAGCGCGGTGATGGCGGATTCGCGGCCGGGGCCGGGGCCTTTGACGCGAACCTCGATCTCACGGATGCCCAGGCGCTTGGCCTTGACGGCGACCTTCTCGGCGGCCCGCGTGGCGGCGAAGGGCGTGCTCTTGCGCGCGCCCTTGAAGCCGACTGTACCGGCCGAGTCCCAGCACAGCGTCTCACCATTGGTATCAGTGATGGTGATCAGCGTGTTGTTGAACGTGGCCTGGACGTGCGCGATGGCCTTGAGGATGTTCTTGCGGACTTTTTTCTTGCCCATATCTGGATCGAACCTTCTTTCGCTGGTGGCGGTTCCTTCTTCCGCAGCGGCGGACAGGAACCTGACGAAACGGACTGAGAAAGGGCGGCGAGGGCGCCGCCCGCTCAACGATTAACCCTTGACGCCCTTCTTGCCGGCGACGGTCTTCTTGCGGCCCTTGCGCGTACGGGCGTTTGATCGCGTGCGCTGGCCGCGCGTGGGCAGGCCCTTGCGGTGGCGCTCGCCGCGGTAACTCTTGATGTCGCGCAGGCGCTGAATATGTTGCGATGTCTGCCGCCGCAGCGCGCCTTCGACGATGTAGCCGCCGTCGATGACGGTGGCGATCGACGAGACCTCCTGATCGGTCAGCGTGTTCGCGCGGCGATCCACGTCGATGCCCGCCTCGGTGAGAATGTCCTTGGCGAACTTCGGCCCGATGCCATAGATGTACTGCAGGGCGAAGTAGATCTTCTTCTTCTCAGGAATGTCGATACCGGCGAGACGGGGCATAGTGAACTCGGAAGTAAGTGGACGGGCGGGCGAACAATCAGCCCTGGCGCTGCTTGAGGCGCTTGTTCTTCTTGTTGATGACGAACCGCTTGCCCTTGCGGATGACGATCTGGCAATCCTTGGTTCGTCGCTTGATGCTGCTGCGGACTTTCATGGGTGGTCTTCGATCCCCCGGCAGAGCCGGGGGCTAATGGAGATCTCACTGGCGGTACGTGATGCGGCCCTTGCTCATGTCGTAGGGACTGAGTTCGACCTTGACCTTGTCGCCGGGGAGGATGCGGATGAAGAACTTCCGCATCTTGCCGCTGACGTAGGCCATGATTTCCTGGCCGTTCTGCAGCCGGACCTTGAAGCGCGCATCGGGAAGGGCTTCGGTGACTTCGGCGTCGAGTTCGATCTTGTCCTCTTTGGCCATGCGTCGTTATCCTCGGCGGCCGCGCAACCGCGGGCCGCCCTGGCCAGTTCCCGCGCCGAGGAATCCGGCGTAGTTGCGCATCAGCAGGTTCGCTTCGATGCGCTGCATCAGGTCCAGGCCGACGCTGACGACGATGAGCAGGCCGGTTCCGCCAAGGAACGCGGCCACGAAATACGGAATGCCCAGTTCCTTGGCGACGATCGACGGAATCACTGCGATCACCGCCAGGAATCCCGCGCCGACGTAGGTGATGCGCTCGACCACCGTTTCCAGATATTCGGCGGTGCGCGGCCCGGGGCGCAGGCCGGGAATGAAACTGCCCGAATCGCGCAACTGCTTGCTCATTTCCTCGGGACTGAATACGACCGTCGTCCAGAAGTAGGAGAAGAAGTAGATGAGCACGATCTCCGCGATGACGTACGGATACTCGCCGGTCTGAAAGTTGCTGTGCAGGAAGTTGGTGAACGACTGCCACCAGTTCGGCCCGTTGATCGAGGCCCCCGCGAGGAATCCGAAGAACGCCGAGGGGAACACCAGCAGCGACGAGGCGAAGATGATGGGCATCACGCCCGCGTGATTGAGCCGCAGCGGCAGGTAGTGCTTCTGCCCGCCGTACACCTTGCGGCCGCGCGTGTGCTTGGCCTGCTGGATCGGGATGCGCCGCTGCGCGACGGTGATGATGATCGCACCGGCGGTCACGAAGACAAACGCCGCAACGAGGAACAGAAGTCCGACCAGGCCGACCTTGCCGGCCTCGGCCTGCTGGCGCGGGTCGAAGTTCTGCACCAGCCACTGCACGGCATGAGGCATGCGGGCGATGATGCCGGCAGTAAGAATCAGCGACACGCCGTTGCCGATGCCGTACTTGTCGATCTGCTCGCCCAGCCACATCAGGAAAATGCTGCCGGCGGTCAGAGCGGTAATGCCCGAGAGATAGAAGACCACCAGGCCGACGCTGGTCTGGAACTCCGGCAGCACCAGCGGCGGGTTGGAACTGAGCAGGTACTTCAGCCACATCACCGCCTGGATCACGCACATGCCGACAGCGGCGTAGCGCGTCCATTCGTTGATCTTCTGCTGGCCCGAGGCGCCTTCCTTCTTCAGTTCCTGCAGGCGCGGAATCGCCGTCTGCAGCAACTGGAAGATGATCGACGCCGTGATGTACGGCATGATGCCAAGGCCGAAGATGGTGGACTGGCTGAACGATCCGCCGGAGAAGATCGAGGCGTAATCGAGAATGCGGCCGAAGCCCGACTGATGCTCGGAGGCCTTGGCGGCGGCCTTGATGAGTTCGGCCTGATCGACCGCGGGCAGCGGAATCCAGAACCCCAGGCGATAGATCACCAGCATCGCCAGCGAGAACAGCACGCGATTGCGCAGTTCCGGGATCTTGAAGATGTTGAGGACGGCCTGGAGCATGAGGTGTTCGTGAGGCGTACGGTGATCGGTGAACGGCAAGGATAGGCCGGCACCGAATCACGCATTGAGCGCTATTCCTTCTTGTCGTCTCCCGCGGGCGCGCCGGCCTGAGCCGCTTCCTTCTCCTTGGCTTTCTCGCCCTTGCCCTTGCCGGACTTGGCGGCTGCAGCGGCACGCTCAGCCCACGCGGCCTTGGGATCAAGGGCCTTGCCGCTCTTGCGACGCGTGCGCAGCGGCGTCTTTGGCGTCTGCTCGATCTTGCCGGCCCGCGTCCACTTGGTGTCGGGAATCTGCGTGCAGGTGCCGCCGGCCTTCTCGATCTTGGCCCGGGCCGAAGCCGAGAAGCGATTGGCCGTGACGTTGACCTTCTTGCTGATCTCACCCTCGCCGAGGATCTTCAGCGCGCTGCGGGCATCGCGGATGAGCCCGGCAGCGGCCAGCGTCTCGGCGGTGACTTCATCGCCGCCGGAGGCGACGGCGTCGATGGCCTTGACGTTGACCACGGCGTATTGCGTCTGGAACTCGAAGTTGTTGAAGCCGCGCTTGGGCATCTTCTGGATGAAGTTGATCTGGCCGCCCTGGTACTGGGGCTTGAGGCTCCAGCCGGAGCGCGACTTGGCGCCCTTGTGGCCGCGGCCGGATGTCTTGCCCAGACCGCTCGCCTCGCCGCGCCCCACTCGGAGGCGCTGCTTGTGCTTGCCGGTCTTCTCGGTGATCTCGTGGATCATCATGGTGACGAACTCTCCAGGCCTGCTGTGGCCAATACTTCACTTCCGTGTCGTGCCGATCTGTACCGTTCCGATTTCGCGTGTTCTTCCGATCAGGCCGGCGCTGCGGCGCTGGCGTCGCCGCTCGTGTCGTCGGTCTGCTGCTGCTGCTGCTGCTGCTGGTGCTGGCGTCGGCCGCGACCCCCGCCGCCACCGCGTCGATCGCCGCCGCGCCCGCCGCGCCCGCCCTTGGCGTCCATGCCCACGGTGTTGACCGGGGCCTTGGCCTTCTCGCCGGTGCCGGCGGTGGTGATGAACGCCTTGCTCTTCTCGATGGCCTCTTCGATGGTGGTCATGCCCAGATCGAGCCCGCGCAACTCAGCAACGAGCTCCTTGCTGCGCAACTGGCTCAGGCCATCGATGGCCGCCTTCACGAGGTTCTTGGGATTGGTCGAGCCGAAGGCCTTGGTGAGGCAGTCCTGCACGCCCATCATCTCCAGCACCGCGCGAGCCGCCGCACCCGCGATGACGCCCGTGCCCGGCGAAGCGGGAACCATCTGTACCTTGCACGCGCCGAAGCGGCCGGTGACGGCGTGCGGCAGCGTGCGGCCGACCATCGGGTAGCCCTTCATCTTGCGCTTGGCCACTTTCTGCGCCTTCTCGATGGCCTGCGGCACCTGATTGCTCTTGGCGTAGCCGAGTCCGACGCGGCCGGAGCGATCGCCCACGACCACCAGGGCCGAGAAGGAGAATCGACGGCCGCCCTTGACGGTGGCCGAGGTGCGGTACACGCCGACCGTGGTCGATTCGAGTGATGAGGATTCGTCGAGCAGTTCTGCCATGGGAGTCCGGGGGTCAGAGATCAGCGGTCAGAGGTCAATGATCAGGCTCGTTGCTAGAACTTCAATCCGCCCTTTCGGGCCGCGTCGGCGAGGGCCTTGATGCGGCCGTGGTAACGGAAGCCGTTGCGGTCGAAGACGATCGCGTCGACGCCGGCGGCCTTGGCGCGCTCGGCGAGGCGCGTGCCGACCTGCGTGGCGGCGCCGCAGTTGCCGCCCTTGGGGTCCTTCGCGGCCTTCTCGTTGGTCGACGCCGACGCGAGCGTCTTGCCCGAGAGGTCGTCGATCACCTGCGCGTAGATGTGTTTGGCCGAGCGGAACACGCTCAGTCGCGGCTGGCCGGGATAGCCCATGAGGCGCTTGCGCAAACCCTTCTTGCGGCGAAGTCGCTTGTGGCTTTTGAGTCGAATGCGGTTCATGGGAGGTACGAGTGAGGAGTGGCGGGGAATCAGGATCAGGTGCCGAAGACCTTGCCCTGCTTGCGCTGAATGACTTCTTTGTCGAACTTGATGCCCTTGCCGTTGTAAGGCTCGGGGGGGCGCTGATCGCGGATCTTGGCGGCGAACTCGCCGACCAGTTCCTTGTCAGGACCGGAGACGGTGATGAAACTCTGCTCGATCGCGAAGGCGACGCCCTGCGGCGGGGTGAGCACGACAGGATCGGCGTAGCCGACGTTAAGTTGCAGATTCTTGCCGGCCTGCTTGGCGCCCCAGCCGACGCCGATGACTTCGAGTTTCTTGGAGTAACCCTGCGTGACGCCGACCATCATGTTCTGAATGCGGGCCCGTGTTGTTCCCCACAGGGCGCGCGGCAACTTCAACTCCTTGTCCTCTTCCTTGATGGAACAGGCGATGGCGTTGTCCTTCTGCTCGACGCGCACCTCGGGCCGCCAGTTGAAGGCGAGCTTGCCCTTGGGCCCTTCGACGTTGATCGTGCGGGCCTGCGCGTTGAGATTCACCTTCACGCCGGAAGGAATCTTGACGGGTTGTTTGCCGATGCGGGACATGGGAGAGGACTGAGTGCTGAGGACTGAGGATTAAGTGCGGCTGTCACATCACGAGGGCCACGACTTCGCCGCCGACGTTTTTCTGGCGGGCGGCGCGATCGCTCATGATTCCCGAGGAGGTGGAGACGATGGCGATGCCCAGGCCCTGCAGGGGCTTGGGCAGCTCCTTGGAGCCGCCGTACACGCGGCAGCCCGGCTTGGAGACGCGCTCGATGGTGTTGATGATCCGCTCGCCGCGCGGGCCATACTTGAAGGCGATCTCGATCAGGCCGCAGCGGCCGTCGTCGATCACGTTGAACGAGGTGATGTAGCCCTCGTCCTTGAGCACCTGCGCAACGCCGCGATTCAACTTGTTGTTGATGCACCGCACGGACTTCGCGCTGTTGCGGGCCGCGTTGCGGATGCGGGTGAGCATGTCGGATGTCAGGTCTTGTTGGGACATGTTTGAGGGTGTCAGATGACAGGTGTCAGGAAGGTGCGTCGATCGATCACCAACTCGCCTTGCGCATGCCGGGAATCATGCCCTGCAGCGCGAGCTCGCGAAGCATGATGCGGCTGATGCCGAACTTGCGGTACACGCCGCGCGAGCGACCGGTCAATTGACAGCGGTTGCGCTTGCGCGTGGAAAACTTGGGCTTCTCGTTCATACGGGCAAATACGCGTTTGCTGGCCATGGTGTGTGAGGAATCAGGTGTCAGGAGTCAGGGATCAGGGTTTCGACGCTTGCGTCTTCGCATCCATCCGACTTACTTCTCCGGCCGTACGAACGGCATGCCGAGTTCCTGCA
>DATKJG010000346.1:0-6850 GCA_035543215.1 Phycisphaerales bacterium
ACCGTGATCGCGCCGCCGCGCGCGGGCACGGCCTCCACGGCGTTGGTCAGCACATTCATCAGCGCCTGGTGCATCGCCGAGCCGTCCACCGGAATCGGCGGCATGTTGTCATCCAGATCGAGCGTCAGCGTCGCCTTCCTGCGCTCGGTTTGCGGCTGAATCAGTTCCGCCACCTCGCGAATCAGTTTCGGCAGCGACAGCAGTTCGATCTCGAGGGCCCGCGGCTTGGCCCATGTGAGCATGTTCAGTGTCAGTGCGTAGATGCGATCGAGATTCCGCGCGAGGATCGGCCAGCCTTCCGCAGCGAGTTTCAGATCCTTCTTGTTCAGTGCGAGTTCGACCGCATCGGCCCCGCCGCGCAGTCCCTGAAGAATGTTCTTGATCGAGTGGCTCAGCGATGCGACGGTCTCACCCATCGCCGCCAGGCGTTCGGCCTTCATCAGGTGGCTCAGCGCCTCGGCACTCTGCAGCGCCAACCCGGTGTGCTGGCCGACGGCGTTCATCAGCCGCAACTGTTGCGGCGAGAAGGTGAAATTCGCCAGCGATGAATCGATGTGAATCACGCCGAACGTGCGCTCTGCGGTGCGGATGGGCACGCAGATCGCCGAGCGGATGCCGTAGTCCTGCACGCTGTCGCCCGAACGGAAACGCTGATCGTTCATGGCGTTGGTCGAGAGGATGCCTTCGCCCTTCTCCAGCGTGTGCTGCACGATCGTGCGGCTGACCGGGATGCGACCCTCATCCAGAGTGCGCGGCCTGACGCGGTAGCGCACCACCGCGGGAATCGGCCGGGCCGCCGGGGAATCCTGCAGCAGGATGAAGCCGCGGTCGGGCTTGAACTCGTTGAATACGAGGTCCATGACGCGCTTGAGCAGTTCATCGCGATCGATCGTGCTCGCGGTCAGGGCGGTCAACGCATAGATGAGGCGCAGGTGTTCGGCCGCAGCCCGGGTCTCAGCCGCGCCGGGTGCATTCTCCTCGCCTGCCAGCGTGAGCGGTGCTTCGAAGATGCCCGAGTGCCGGCTCTCGACGGTCACATCGAAACGATCGGGCTCGAGCAGCGACACCGTGTCATCGCGGCGACTGTCGGGGGCGATGGCAAAGACCATGGTCGTCGAGCCGCAGCGCAGTTGATCGCCCGGCGCCAGTTCCACGCGATCGCTGATGCGCTTGCCGTTGACGAACGTGCCATTGGCCGACTGCAGGTCGCGCAGGTACCACTTGCCATCGTCGGGCGTGAGTTCGGCGTGGCGGCGGGAGACCGTGGCGTCGGCAATAGGCAGCGCCTCGGACGATCGTCCGATCAGTTGCGGCTCATGGGCCGGCAACTCGAACTTGCGCCCGCGCTGCGGGCCCTGAACGACGTGAAGCACAAGCACGGATGAAGTGTAGGTACAGGAGGCTGCTATGTGGCGAGACAACGATGCTGTCTGGTTGAGACGATTGGCTATGTCAAACGAGACCTACAATTCGAGGAGTGTCCCGTCGTACCGTCTTTATCACCGCGATCCCGATCATCATCCTGATGCTCTTCGGCGGCATCGGCGTGGTGGCATCGCGCCTGGACGACGGCGAGGGCGCCGAGCATGGCGCGGGCAGCAACGACGGCGCGGCGTTTGCCATCAGCGTACCGGTCAAGGCGAAATGGGAAGCGAAGGCCGCCGCGAACGCCACGTTCACCTACAAGATCGAGCCGCCGCACACCGACCGGGCACGCACCGTCGAACTCACGCGCGAGAAGATCAACCTCGACAACCAGCGCGATGTCCGCATCGCGAAATCGCGCAGCAACGCGCCCGACTTCGGCTTCCTCGTCAACAACGATGCCAAGGCTGAGCGCGTGCTGATCGATGGCCTGACCGCCAGCGAATGCACCGAGTACGGCGGCTACATCGATGGCGCCTCCGACTGGTGGATCTGCAACTCGACGCTGCATCTGGCCAAGGACGCCTCCCAGCACGGCCTGCGCATCGCGCGCGGCAACCGCATCCGCATCAGCGACACCATCATCGATTCGCACCTGGCTGACAAGACCACGCTGTGGGTGCTCAACGGCAGCGACATCGAACTGCGCAACGTGAAACTGGTGGGGGGCCGCAACTGGTTTTCGATCAATCCCGAGAATCCCGACCTGCCCGATGGCCACGTCACCAACGTCATCATCGCCGACTGCTGGATCGACTGCGATCAGGACTGGCCCAATGCGATGGAGTTCATGCCGGGTGTGGAGAACGTCACGATCACGAACCTGCATGTGCGCGGCGTCAAGCCGCCCATCGGTGTGTGGGCGAGCGTGGGCGGAGTGGCGGGCGCGAAGAACGTCATGTGGAAGGACATCTGGATTCCCGCGCCCGGCCAGGCGGCGGACAAGCCCTTCGATGAACTGGAATGGGTGAAGTTGCGCGACGACGACTGGGATCGCATCGTTACGCACAAGGGCCAGAGCCGCGATGCGGCGATCGCCAACGGCATCGGGCCGCTGCCGTGACGCGTTGCATCTCGATGCGCGGGGCGCAAGAGTTGCGCGGGAATCTGCATTTTGGGACCAAAGTGCGGGTAGCGAATGGTCGAAAAACTATGCAGGTCGTGCAGCGCTGGAGGCGTCGCCGCGACTTGGAGGTTCACGCTGTGCACATGCAGAATGCTGCCGCCGACTCCGTGATGATGTCCGCCGCGAGCGATCAGATGGCGCTCGAATCGTTGTGCCAGGCGCGCGACATCTTCCAGCGCACATTGGCGTGCTGGGCGTCGGACCTGCTTGAAGTGCAGCGCCTGGGATTCGATCGCGCGACGTGGCCGCATGCCGCCGCGGGCGCGAGGCTTCGCCGAGCCGCATAAGCCAAACGATCGCGACAGAGCGGTTGTTATGCGACGCAGTTCATCCGCGCCGCGGCAAACTCGCCGACAAACCCTGCCGATGACTCGGAGGCATGACCAGACGCCACTCGTTCAGCGAGCGCCTGCAGGTCAAGCCCGCGGCCGCCGCGACCAGTCCCATCGAGCGCTGCCAGGGGCTGCTCGACGCGGCGATCCGCTTCGGCGAGATCGCGCGCGCCGGCATCGACAAGCGCGACTTCGAGGCGCTGGATACCGGCATCACGCGCATGCAGGCGATCATCGTGGAACTCATCCAGAGCCTGCGGCCTGAACAGGGACTCGATCAGTGTCAGCGCCTCGCGAGCCTGCTGAGGATTCTTCACGCGAGACTGGACCAGGCCGGCAGAGAGCGCAACGCCGCGATCATCGAAGAGACGATCGAACTGTTGCGGCAGGAGCGCGGGACGTGGGATCGGGCCCAGGCCAAGGTGCGCGAGGAGAACGAAGCGGCGGCGCGCCTGTCGGCGACGCCCAACGCCACGCCGCCGTTCGACCCCGCCCTGCTGCCGCGGCCGACAGGGCTGATTGCCGCCATCGTGAACGGCCACGGCTAGGCCGGGCAAGATCGGGGATGGGGTGCGGTTCGGATTGCATCATGCCCTGCGGGCTCTAGCATTGGCTGCATGGCCCAGGCATCGGCGCGCATGCTTGAAGAGGTGTACGACGAGTTGCGCCGACTCGCGGCGGCGCGCCTTGCGCAGGAGCGGCCGGGCCAGACCATCCAGGCGACGGCCCTGGTGCATGAGGCGTTCCTCCGGTTGGCTGACGGTCCGGGCGGCGGGCGCAGCAGCTGGGACAGTCGCGGACATTTCTTCGCCGCCGCCGCGGAGGCCATGCGGCGAATCCTCATCGAGCAGGCGCGGCGCAAGCATGCAGCCATCCATGGCGGCGGGCGCGATCGTGTCGATCTGCACGACTCGGCCGCCATCGTCACCGACGATGAGTCGATCGATGTCATCGCGCTGTCCGATGCGCTCGACCGGCTCGGCGCCGAGGATCCAGAGAAGGCGGCCCTGGTGAAGTTGCGGCATTTCGCCGGGCTGACCATCGAACAGGCGGCCGAGGCACTAGGCATATCGCACGCAACCGCCGAGCGATGGTGGGCCTACAGCCGATTGCGGCTGTTCCAGTGGATACAGGAGCCATCCGGACAGCCGCCCGCGCCGCTCTAAATCGGGAGAATGAGGCAAGTCGAACCGGTCTGTCGCATTGCCTTCACAGGGTTGCGCACGCATGGCCGAACAGGAAACACAAGACATCGCCACGTTGCTGGCTGAGGCGATCAAGCGCCCGGCTGCCGAGCGCGCTGCGTTTCTCGATCGCGTCTGCGCAGGCGATGCATCACTTCGCCGCGACCTCGACAACCTGCTGACGGCCCATGCCCGCGCGGGCGATTTCCTTCAGCACGCCGCCATCCCCACGGGCATGGTGGCGACGGCGGGAACCGTTCCGTACGAGGAAGTGGGATCGCACATCGGGCCGTACAAGATTCTGCAGATGATTGGCGAAGGCGGTTTCGGCAGCGTGTATCTCGCCGAGCAGGAAGAGCCCGTCCGCCGCCGCGTCGCGCTCAAGATCATCAAGTGGGGCATGGACACGCGTCAGGTGATCGCGCGCTTCGAGGCCGAACGCCAGGCCCTGGCGATCATGGATCATCCCAACATCGCGCGCGTCTTCGATGCCGGCGCGACCGCCCACGGACGACCGTACTTCGTCATGGAACTGGTCAAGGGCGAGCCGATCACGGTGTACTGCGATCGTCACCGGCTGCCGCTGGAGGAGCGGCTCGACCTGTTCCAGCACGTCTGCGCCGCGGTGCAGCACGCCCACCAGAAAGGCATCATCCACCGCGACATCAAGCCATCGAACGTGCTGGTCACCCTGCACGACGGCCAGCCGCAGCCGAAGGTGATCGACTTCGGCATCGCCAAGGCGACCAGCGCACGTCTGACCGAGAAGACGCTGTTCACCGAGTTTCGGCAGTTGATCGGCACGCCCGAGTACATGAGCCCCGAGCAGGCCGAGGCGAACGCCACCGACGTGGATACGCGATCGGATGTGTATTCGCTGGGCGTGCTGCTGTACGAACTCTTGACCGGCTCGACGCCGTTTGACGGCCAGCGGCTGCGCTCGGCCGCGTTCGGCGAAATGCAGCGCATCATCCGCGAGGAGGATCCGCCCAAGCCCAGCACGCGACTCTCGACGATCGAGCGGCTGCCGACGATCGCTTCGCAGCGCGCCATCGAGCCCGCGAAGCTGCGCAGCGAACTGCGAGGCGACCTCGACTGGATCGTGATGCGCGCCATCGAGAAGGACCGCACGCGTCGCTACGAAAGCGCCAGCGCGCTGTCCGACGACATTCGCCGGCACCTGCACGACGAGCCGGTGACGGCCGGTTCGCCAGGCGCGACGTACCGGCTGCGGAAGTTCATTCGCCGGCATCGGCTGCAGGTCATCGCAACGTCGCTGGTTGTGCTGGCGCTGGTGGGCGGATCGATCGGCACGCTTGTGGGGATGCTGCGTGCCCGCGATTCAGCCCGCATCGCCGGCGATGAGGCCTCCAAGGCCACGGCCATCAACGAATTCATGAGTGAGGTGCTGACCAGCGTCGAACCGGACGAACGCGGAATGGATGTTCGCCTGATGGAGGTGATGGACGACGCTTCGCGCACGGCTTCGCAGCGCTTCGCCGGACATCCCGAGCTGGAAGCGACAGTGCGGCAAACGCTGGCAAACGTGTATGTGCGGCTGTCCAACACACCTGCGACGATGCAGGAGCTGCAGAAGGTGCAAGCGATCTGGGAATCGCTGGGTGGCCTGGATGACCAGCGCGCCATCGCGGTGCATCTGCGCCGAGTGGCAATGGATATCGCGAGCGAGCGGACGTCGCAGGCCGAAGCGTCGCTCGCACAGGTGGCGCCGCGCATCGCACGGGTCCTCAAGCCCGACAGCCCGGCTGCGATCGAAGTCATGCGTCTGGAGGGCATGATCGACATGCTGCGCGGCCGGTACGACGAAGCCGAGAGGAAACTCCTGCAGGTGCGGGCCAGTCTGACCGCGGCCGGTGCCGACGATCTGCCGCATGTGGAGGTGCTCGAGGGACTGATCGCGGTCCAGCGCCGCAGGTTCTTCGCCGCTGAGCCTGATCCCGAAGGGCTGTCGCCGCAGATCCCTTTGATCAACGAGGTGATCGAACGAACATCGCGCCTCTACGGACCCGATTCCTGGTGGACCTTGGGCGCGCGACTTCGCCTGGCGGATATCGACTGGCAGCGGGGGCACTACCGTTCGGCCGCCGATACGTGCCGGGCCGTTCTCGAGAAGACGCAGCATCGCTACAGCGAGTGCCATGGCTTGCGCGAAGAGGCCAATCGCGTACTTTCGTACGCCCTGATGTGCCTGGGCGAGTCGAAGGAGCCGGCGGACATCTGGATCAAGCGCCTGGAATGCATGAGACAGAAAGGTTACGAGCCGAATGGGCCCATCATGATTGGCGCACTCAGCGATTCGCTGCGCGTCTTTGAGCGCGACGGTCGCGGCGTCGAAGGCGAAGCGCGAGCGCGCGAGGTTGCCGCCGCCCTGGCGAACGTTGGCGGGACGCACGGGGATATGCTCGACACGGCCAACCTGTACATTGCGCGCTTCGTGTCTCTCCAGGGCCGTATCGCCGAGGCTGACACACTCTTTGAAGCGCTGCAATCGCGCGAGAAGGACTTCGACAGTCCCCTGCAGCGCGCCCGGCTGCGGCTGTTCCTCGCCGGCCACCATGTGCTGCAGGGGCAATACGAGGAGGCGGAGGCCGAACTCAACGCGTGCACGGCCATCGTCGGCGATGTCCGGCTCGGCACGCTGGACGGCACGCCCGACGACATTGTGCTCGGGTACGTCAATCTCTATCACGCATGGGGCAAGGCCGACAAGGAGGCGGAGTATCGCGCCGTGCTCGAGCAGATGCGGGAGCCGCCTCAATGAG
>DATKJG010000347.1:0-6031 GCA_035543215.1 Phycisphaerales bacterium
GCTTCCGATCCGTTCGCGATGCTCGGTCTGCCGCGCGCTTTCGACATCGATCGCAACGCGCTGCAGGCGGCGTACCTGCGCCGCTCGGCTGCATTGCATCCCGATCGCATCGCCGATCCGATCGAGCGCGACGAGGCGCAGCGCCGGGCCGCGGCGCTGAACGATGCCCGGGCCGTGCTCGCCGACGACGAGCAGCGGGCCAACCTGCTGCTTTCGCTGATGGGCGGGCCGGCGAAGGAGCAGGACAAGTCCCTTCCCGACGGCTTTCTCATCGACATTCTCGAGATCCGACAGGAGATGGAGACGGCGATCGCCGGCGGCGAGAGCCGCGAGCGTGCCCGCATCGAGCGGCTGGCCAACGATCGCAGGCAGCAGCACATCGATGCGGTGCGCGAACTGTTTTCCTCCATCGCCCCGCCGCATGCGCCCTCGCAAGCGCCGACGCATGCAGCCACGCCGAGCGCGATTCGTCGCGAACTCAACGCATGGCGCTACATCGAACGCATGATCGAACAACTTCGCGACGCGTGATCGCCGGAAAGCGGCGGCGACGCTTGCATCGCTTGGCGGATTGCGTACCCTGATCGCGCTCGGGCCGATCACCCGCGGAAACGGAGTTCACGGTGAGACAACCTCGCATCATTCGATTCGCCGTCACCTGCAGCATGCTGGGGCTGGCGGCCTCGCCCCTGGGCGCAGCGCCCCAGCAGCAGCCGACGGTCCAGCCACAGGTCAATGGCGAAGAGTCGGCCACCGTCTCCGATGGCGAAAGCGAATGGCGTTTCACCTTCGGCGGCGGCTACACGCAACGCTTCTCGACCGACTTCGATGAAGGCGATGGCGACATCAGCGTCAGCGCCCTGACCGGCGGACTCAACGCCACCACCGATTTCAGCGATGACCTTTCGCTCACGCTGCGCGTCAACTTCGGCGCTGCGGATTACGACTTCGGCGGCACGAGCGGTTTCGGCGCCCTCGATCCATGGAACACCGTGCATGGCGTGGCCATCGGCGGGGCCCTCACCTATGACCTCAACGACAAGTGGTCCGTCTTCGGCGGGCCGATCATTCAGTTCGCGCGTGAGAATGGGGCCGACTGGGGCGATTCGTTCACCGGAGGCGTGCTTGGCGGGGCGACCTACAAGGTGCACGACCGCCTTGTCGTCGGCGGCGGCGTCGGCGTCACCAGCGCCATCGAGGACGACCTCCGAATCTTCCCCATCATCATCGTCGAGTGGGGCTTCAACGATAACTGGCGCATCTCCAGCCGCGGCGCCACGGGCGGCCGCACCAGCATCGAGTTCACCGGTGTCGAACTCATCTGGATGACCAACAGCAAGGCGTGGGAATTCGCCATCGGCGCCGGCAGTTCCTACTCGCGCTTCCGCCTGGATGACGACGGCATCGCGCCCAACGGCGTGGGTCAGGACGAATCGACGCCGCTGTGGTTCCGCACATCGTTCCGGCCGAATGAAACGTTCATGATCGACGCGGTCGCAGGCATCGGCTTCGGCGGCAAGGTGTCGCTGGATGATGAGAATGGCGACGGCATCGCCGACAGCGACTACGACAGCCCGCTGTTCGTGGGCCTGTTCGGGTCGATCAAGTTCTGACGTATCGCGTGCGCTCGAAGCACGCGAAACTGCTCGACCCTCACCGCGGCCCCCTTCTTCCAGATCAGGATCCGCCCGTCGGCGCGGTCGCGGGCGCTGATGATGGTGGGGCAGTCGTCACGGTCGCGCCGTCGGATCGTTCGAGTTCATTGCCTGCGGTGGTCCAGGCGCGGACGCCGCCATCGAGGGTGCGGATGTCATGACCCTCGAGCAGTTCCTTGAGGCGCTTGCTCATGCCGTTGGCGCGGGCATCGTTGTAGTCGGCGCCGTAGACGATCACGATCGGCTTGTCCTTCACGATGAAGTGATCCGCGGTTACGCGTTCGAACGGCAGGCTGACAGCGCCGGGTATGTGGCCGGCGTCGTAGTCGTCGCGCGTGCGCGCATCCACCCACGTGGCGGCGCTGTGCTTGCCCAGGAGGCTGCGCTCGCCCGCCGCGAGTTTCTGGCCCTGCTCGACGTTGACGAACAGCAGCGACTTGTCGCTGGCCTTGCCGCTGTCGCAACCAGCGAGCCCCCCCATCGCTGCGAGGCAGAGCGCTGTCAGAAGTGCGACTCGATGAGTCAATGGATGTCGAGATTCACGCCAAGGCAGTCGCGATGACAATTGGGATGTGGTGTCCATGAAAAAGGCTTGGGAAATGGGAGGAAACCTGCCGTCTGGCGCGATGGAATCGACTGTTGGCCAGTGTAAACATGAACGCGCCGGGAAATACCGCGGCTTCAAGGCGGGTTAGACAGGGTATTGAAGGCGACGCCTGCCTGCGGGCTTTCGTACGCCCAAAGGCGGTGGACTGCCGGGGGGCTGGGGCGTGTCTGATGTGCATGCCTCGCGCAACGTTCGGACATGTAACGACTTGCAGCGGCCAGTGCATTGGCCGCAACGAGGACTCGTCCAGTGCGGTAAGCATGCTAAAGATGATGCCCATGCAGACAGCTGTGAAGCGAGCACTGCTCCCGAGGCGCCTGTCCGTCTGCGTCGCGGCGGTGTGCGCACTGATGTTGGCGCCGATGGCTATCGCCCAGAAGCCGACGGAGTCGCCTGTCCCGCCATCGCGGCCGCCGAGCAAGCCGACGCCTCCGGGCGTGACGCCGCCCCCGACCAGTCCCATCGGCAAGCCGGGCGACAAATCAGGCGACAAACTCGTGCGCATGAACATGACCGCGGATGTGCCGCGCATCACGCCGGGGGAGAAGTTCCTGCTGGCGTTCGCGTTCAGCATCGATCCGCACTGGCACATCTACTGGGAGAACGCCGGAGCCAGCGGCGCGCCCACTGAGATTGATGTGAAGGCCCCACCCAACTTCGTCGTCGGCAAGACGCTGTTCCCGAGGCCGCAGATCATTTCCTCGCCCGAGGGCGCGACGTACGGCTACGAGGAGCGCGTCGTGCTGTTCGTGGAGATCACGCCGCCCGAGACCGCGATGCCGCAGGTGACCTTCAGCGCCGAGGCGTCGTGGCTGGTGTGCAAGGACATCTGCAAGATGGGTTCGGCGAAGGCGACGCTGTCGCTGCCGTTCGGCGACACTTCGCTGCCCGGCGCGGCGCCGATCGAGATTGATCCGGCGGTGGCGGTGTTCAAGCCGCGCCTGCCCAAGGATCTCACGAGTGTTTCCGGGGCATCCGTGGAGTTCGACGGCAAGCAGATGACGATCGCGCTGCCGGCGGAGGGGCGCGAAGGCGGCGAGTTCTTTCCGAACCCGTCTCCGGGAGTGGTGTTCGGCGAGGCGCGGTTCGAGTTGCACGGCACGAGTCTGCATGCGGTCGTGCCGGTGACGCTCGACGCGAACAATGCCCTGGGCAAGCCGATGCGCCTTGCGGGCGTGGTTGGCCTGGGGCGCAGCGGGGCGGATCCCTGTTATGTCTTTGATGTGCCGCTGGCGGACGATGGTCGCCCGCAGCGGAATTGAGTGGTGATCGAGTTCCTGGTCTCGGACACACACACCGGTCGTTCCCCCAACACAAGGAGTGAGCAAGCGATGTTGAAAAGCAAACTGTTTACGGTTCTGGGCCTGACGGTCGCGCTGGCTGCTGCCGCCGGCTTCACCGCGGGCGACGACAAGGCCGCCACCGCCAAGATCGGCGAGAAGGCCCCGGCCTTCTCCCTGACCGGCATCGATGGCAAGCAGGTCTCTCTCAAGGACTATGCCGGCAAGATCGTCGTGCTGGAATGGGTCAACCCCGGCTGCCCGATCTGCAAGGGCGCGCACGTGGACGGCCGCATCCCCGGCATGATCAAGGAACTCAAGGATCTCGGCGTGGTGCACCTGGCGATCAATTCCACCTCGACCACCACGGCTGAGGAGAACGCCGAAGCCCTGAAGAAGTACGGCATCGAGTACACCGTGCTGCTGGACAACGACGGCACCGTCGGCCATGCCTACGGCGCCAAGACCACGCCGCACATGTACGTCATCGACACCGACGGCGTGCTGCGCTACAACGGCGCGCTGGACAACGGCGGCCCGCAGGGCAAGGCGAAGGAAGGCGAGACACTCGTCAACTACGCCGTGCAGGCGGTCAAGCAGATCAAGGCCGGCGAAACCGTCAGCCCGACGGAGACCAAGTCGTACGGCTGCAGCGTGAAGTACGGCAAGCCCGCCGCTGCTCCCAAGCCGTGATCGCTGCACTCAGCGAGTAGATTGTTCGAATCCGTCCGGCTGCATCACTGAAGGGATGCGGCCGGACTCTTTTTTTCTCACTGCAGATTCACCGGCATGATCACGTAGGTGAATTCGCTGCCCGTGCGCAGGACGCCGGGCTTGTTCGGGGCCTTGAGTTCCACGATCACCTCCGCGCCGTCAACGACCTTCAGCGCATCGCTGATGTACTGCGGGTTGAAGCCAATATCCAGCGGGTCGCCCTCGTACTTGTTGAGATCGACGTGAATCTCCGCCTCGCCCATCTCCGGGGCGCGGCTGGTGACGGTGAGTTTCTTGTCCGCGAAGCTCATGCGCACGCCCTTGGATTCCTCGTTGGTGAGCAGGGCCGCGCGACGAATCGCGCTCGAGAGCGTGGCGCAATCGAAGGTGACCTTCTTGTCCTGATCCTTGGGAATGACGTCCTCGAAGGGCGGGAACGCGCCTTCGACGAGATTGGTGGAGAGCACCGCCGCGTCGGTGCCGGAGCCGACGGCGAAGATCGCCTGGTTCTCCTCGTTGGCCATGCGCACCGTCGCCTCGGGATCGGAGATGAGTTTGCCCAGCAGGCTGAGGGCCTTGGTGGGCACGATGCAGGTGACCTTGCCTTCCTTGGGGCCTGCGACGGGCTTGCACTCGCCGCGCGCCATGGCCAGGCGCCGGCCGTCGGTCGCCACCAGTCGCAGTTTCCTGCCTTCGCGCTCGAAGAGCACGCCGTTGATCGCATAGCGCGAATGCTCAGCAGCGGCGGCGAAGAGCGTGCGCGCGATCAGCGTGCGCAGGACGCCGCCATCGATCTCGCAATCCACCTTCACATCGCCGAACTCGCGAACTGCAGGCGCTTCCTTCGGGTCGTAGCCGAAGACCTTGAAATGCGAGTCGGCTCCGCGGATGTGCACGGCGTGATCCTTGACCTCGATCGTCAGCGTGGGATCTTCCGAGGCGCGCGTGATCTGCACGAGCTTATCGGCGGGCAGCAGGGCCTCGCCGGCTTTCTGCACATCCACCTGATCGACGCCGATGCGCAGGCCGATTTCCAGGTCGGTCGCGGCCAGGGTCAGAGTGCCGTCGGCCGCGGTCAGTTTGATGCACTGCAGCACGGGCGTAGGGGTACGGCCGGAAACGACCCCGGCCACGAGGTTTACGGCTTCCAGCAGCGCAGCACGATCGCAAATCACCTTCATCGCAGTCATTCCCTCAGTTCGAGTACGTCGATTGTGTACAGCCTGTGAGTGTACCGCGCCTCAACTAGGGATTGCGAATGAGAACGCCGCCAACGCACCGGATTGTGGTCTTAGGGCCAACTCGCGTCAGTTTGTCCACGAATGGTCCTGAGTCCTCGCTGCGCCGCGCCCTGCGGATGGTGGATGGGCGAGGATCGGCGGAACGCCTCGCCGCGCTCCGAGAGGATCATTCGTGTCTAGCCATCTGTGCTCATCGACGATTCGCCGCACCTTGACCGCCGCCGTGGTTTCGGCGTCGTTATCCATGCTGTCGGGACATGCCGAGGCCCAGTTGCCGCGCCTCACGCCGAGCGCCGATGGACGCATTCTGCTCAAGGGCGACGCACCCTTCTTCTGGATGGGCGATACCGCCTGGCGCATCAATCGATTGACCGCCGCCGAACTGGATCAATACCTCGCCGATCGCCGGGCCAAGGGCTTCAACGTCATTCAAGGACCGGTGCTGCACAGCACGTATCCCGATGTCAACGGCGAGATCAACCCCGATCCCGAATCGCCCAACGAGGCGTGGTTCGGCAACATCGACCAAGTGAT